>NZ_DASQIX010000047.1:0-24349 GCF_035631355.1 Alloacidobacterium sp. | reverse complement strand
CGGCGGAACTGTTCCATGACCAGATGAACGACCTGAATGGCGCGGTCAGACGATGTTCCGGCATAGACACAGAGCGAGCCAGTGTCGCTATAAGGGTTCAGGTCGCTGTAAATCGAGTATGCCAGACCACGCTCTTCACGGACGGTCTGGAAGAGGCGCGAGCTCATGCCGCCGCCGAGAATGGTGTTCAGAACCAGCGTGACATAGCGCGATTCGTCTGCGATTGCCGGAGCGGGCACGCCAAGGCAGAGCTGCACCTGTTCAAGCGCCTTCTTGTTTTTGAGGATGATGCGGGCTGCCGTCTTTGGAGGCACCTGCACAGTGAGCGATTCACCTGCGGGCAGCGATTCGAAACGGCGCGTGACCTGCTCGACAAAAACGTCGTGGTCGATATTTCCAGCGGCGGAGAAGATCATGTTGCTGCCGTGGAAACGCTGGCCGTAGAAGTTACAGAGCGTGTCGCGCTCAAAGCGCCTCACCGTCTCCTTGGTGCCGAGGATGGGCTTGCCCAGTGGGTGGTCTTTCCAGAATGCCTGGGTGAAGATTTCGTGCACCAGATAGTCGGGGTTGTCCTCGTCCATCTTGATTTCCTCGAGGATGACGCCGCGTTCGCGCGTGATTTCATCACTGGCGAAGGTGGGATTCAGGACGAGGTCGGAGAGCACGTCGAGGGCGACAGGCACATGCTCGTCCAGCACCTTGATGTTGAAGCAGACGGTTTCCTTGCCGGTAAAAGCGTCGAGATTGCCACCGATGGCGTCCACTTCGCGGGCGATGTGCTGCGCGGACCGCGATTTCGTCCCCTTGAAGACCATGTGCTCCACAAAATGGGAGATGCCGTTGATCTCGGGCATCTCATGGCGCGAGCCGGCGCGAATCCAGACACCCATAGCGACAGAACGGATGTGGTCCATCTTCTCGGTCAGAATGGTCAGTCCGTTTGGAAGGACAGTGCGGCGTATATTGCGTTCGTTATCCATTGCTAGTTCCTGGGTCGTTTCGATGCCCGTCCAACTTCGGGGCCGCTCTAGGGGGTAGGAAGAATGCGCTATGCTTGTCTCTACGAGCTGTGGTTATGATGCCGTCGGGCAGTGAAAAACCTACATCCATTTTAGACGCTTCTGAGATTGCCGGGGCGCGAAGTCTTTTTGGCTTAAATTATCAACAACTTACAGCGCTAATGGCGGAATTTGGCGCACCTGTGTACCGGGCAAAGCAGCTTTCCGAAGCTCTCTACCGGCAATGGGAAGAGGACCTGGGCACGGTCTCAACACTGCCAAAAGCGCTGCGCGAAACAATGCAAAAGAGCGGTTTTAAGGTCGGTTTGCCGCGCATTATCGAATCTTTTGTGTCAATTGATGGCACCGAGCGGTATCTGATTGCCGGCAACGATAGCCAGACGGTAGAGACGGTCTGGATGCCTGACGGCGATGGCGGCGAAGCAGGCGACGGATCGGAAGCGGGGACCGACTTGCGGCGGGCGACGATCTGCATATCCAGTCAGATTGGCTGCGCGGTGAATTGCCAGTTCTGCCTGACGGCGAAGCTGGGAATTATTCGCAACCTTACAGCAGGCGAAATTGCCGGGCAGGTGGTGGCCGTGCTCAAGCGCCACAAAGTCGAGATTGGGAAGAAGCGCATCAATCTGGTCTTTATGGGGATGGGCGAGCCGTTCCTGAACTATGACGAGTTCATGACGGCAGTGCGGCTGCTGGTGGAGGAGGTCAGAATTCCCCAATCACGCATGACCGTCTCGACTTCAGGGATTATTCCGGGGATTCTGCGCTTCGCTCAGGAACCGGTAAGGCCCAAGCTGGCGATCTCGCTGAATGCTCCAAATGACAAGGCGCGGACCGAAATCATGCCCATCACGAAGAAATGGGACTTGGCACATGTGATTCAGGCGGTGCGGCAGGTTCCTCTGCGTCCGAAGGAAAAGGTCACGTTCGAGTATGTGCTGCTGGGTGGGCTCAATGACCGCCAGCGCGATGCTGACGAGGTAGGTGCACTGCTGCGGCGGGCGAATTTGCCGCTCAAGGTGAACCTGATTGTCTGGAACCCTGGGCCGGGGATGCCTTACAGCATGTCTGATCCGCATACGGTCCATCTGTTCCAGTACCGTCTCAAGTTCAACAATCTTCCGGCGTATGTGCGGCGGCCGCGTGGGCGAGACATATTTGCCGCCTGTGGCCAGTTGAAGCGGACTACGGAGCTGGTGCAACTGGGTGGGATACGATTCAGATAGTCATCTTGGACGTGAAATCCAAACCGGGTGCCAAATGGTTACTTCTGGAATTCCCTACCCTCCCAACCTTTACTTCATTTACCGCGGTAGCTACGTAGAGCATCGCACGCACGCTGCAGGTCTTCGTCACGCTTGGCGAAGCAGAAGCGCAGCAGGTCTTCGCCGCGCTCTTCTGAAAAGAACGCTGTGCCGGCAACGGCTGCTACTCCGGTTTGAGCGAGCAGGTTGCGGGCCTTTTCGCGGGCAGTTGCGCCGGGAACTGCGCTGACATTCGCGAGTACATAGTAAGCGCCCTGCGGGATGGACGGCGTGAACCCGCAGTCCTGCAACGCCGCGCAGAGCATGTCGCGCTTGGCCTGGTAGTCGGTTGCCAGTTGCTTGTAGAAGCTGTCAGGCAGTTCGATGAGTCCGGCGGCGGAGCCATATTGAAATGGCGAAGGCGCACAAACATAAGCCAGGTCGTGGAAGTACGCGATCGAGCCAAGCCAGCGCTTGTCGGCTGTGAGATAGCCGATGCGCCATCCGGTGATGCTGAAGGTTTTCGACAGGCCGGAGATGGTGATGGTGCGCTCGGCCATTCCAGGCAATGACGCGGGCGAAATGTGCTCTGTGCCGTCAAAGAGGAAGTATTCGTAAATCTCGTCGGTGAGGATGAAGAGGTCGTGTTCTTCGGAAAGTGCGGCGATTTTTTCAAACTCAGCGCGGCTAAAGACTTTGCCGCAGGGGTTGGACGGTGAATTGACGATAATGGCGCGCGTCCGTGGCGTGATGGCCGCGCTGAGAGCGTCGAAGTCGATTTCCCATGTGTGCATGGCCAGCGGCACGGCCCGAGGCTGAACGCGCAGACTGAGCAGTGTGTTGAGGTGGTAGCCGTAGAACGGCTCGAAGAGAATGACTTCATCGCCGGGGTCAAAGAGCGCGAGGCAGGCGGCGTAGAGACCCGCAGTTGCGCCGGAGGTGACGAGCACCTCCGAATCAGGATCGACGTGGATGCCATTGTAATGCGCCATTTTGCGCGCGATGGCTTCGCGCAGCGGCGTCAGCCCATCCATGCGCGTATAAATGTTGTGACCGTCATGGATGGCCTTGATTGCGTTCTCAACCACTGGCGAGGGGACTTCGGTATCGCAGACGCCCTGCGCGAGGTTCACGCCGCCGATGCGATCGCACTCGACGGTCATCGAGCGTATTTCCGACTGCATGATTCGCGGAGAGATTTCACTGAGGCGCAGTTTTTCCGTTACGGTTCGCATGACTTCCATCTAATCACGAGTATGGTGCGAGTCACCACTTGGCAAAAAGACCCGGGATTTTAGATGCTACTGAAAAATCCTAATGGAGAGAAAAACCATTACCTCAGCGGCTAAAGCCGCAGTGATGCTGTACTACTTACGGCACGGCTGAAGCCGTGCCCTTACAAAACGATGAAATGACTTTCATTTTGAGGAGCATGGCATGAATTTGAATCGCCGCCAATTCAGTGTGCTTGCGGGCGCAACTCTTTTGTCGAGCACGCTGCCGGAGCTTAATGCGCAGGCTGAAGACAAACGCATCGGCTATTGCATTGTCGCTCTGGGCCGCATTTCGATGGACCACTTCATGCCAGCAGTGAAGATGTCCCAGCAGTCGAAGATAACTGGAATCGTCAGCGGGCATCCGGACAAGGCGCGGCGGATGGCGGCGCAGTATGGCGTTCCGGAGAGCTCGATTTATACCTACGAGAATTGCGACCAGATGCGCGACAACAAGGCGATTGACGCGGTCTATATCGCGCTGCCCAACAGCATGCACGCCGAATACACGATTCGCTGTGCGAAGGCGGGCAAGCATGTGCTGTGCGAAAAACCAATGTCAACCAGCATAGCCGACGCGAAGGCGATGATCGACGCCTGCAAACAGGCGAATGTGAAGCTGCTGATTGCCTATCGGTGCCAGTATGAGCCGACGAACCTGCGGGCAATTTCGCTGATTCGCGACGGCAAACTCGGCGCTGTGCAGGCGATTGAAAGCGCGAACGGATTTAACATCCGTCCGGGCGAGTGGCGTCTGAACAAGAAGATGGCGGGCGGCGGGCCGTTGATGGATGTGGGTATTTATTCCCTGAATGCCTGCCGCTATCTGACCAGCGAAGAGCCGGTGGAGGTAAAGGCCTATTCATCGGTCATCGATAAAGACGGGCGCTTCAACGAAGTAGAAGAGAACGATTCCTGGACGATGAAGTTTCCGTCCGGGATTTTGGCAAGCTGCAATACGACTTATGGCGCAGGAATGGACGGTTTCTATCGCGTGCATGGATCGAAGGGCACGCTCGATGTGCAGGCGGCGTTCGGATATCAAGGGCAGCATCTGAAGGCGCGTTTCAACGATGGCACGACTCTTGATGAGCCGAATCCGGCAAAGGACCCGTCGCAGTTTGTGCGCGAAGCCGATTACTTCAGCAACTGCATCCTGAAGAATGAAGAGCCGAAGTCCAACGGCGAAGAAGGACTGCGGGACATGGAGTGGATGGGCCGGATTTACGAGTCGTGCGGGCTTAGTTTGTAGCCGCCAGATACGCGTGATGGCTGTCGATGGTTGCAAGCAACCGCTCGGCAATAGTCTCTGCCTTGCTGACAAAGACGGCGGCAGCAAGAGGCGGGAACATCTCCGCGGTTGTTTGCTTCCAGATGTTCAGCCAGCGGTCGAAATGCTCCGCGCCGATACGCGGCAGAAGCATCAGGTGCGCCATCATGGGATTTCCCTTGTAGCGGCCGCTGGCCAGCATGAGCGAAGACCAGAAAGCGCGCATCTTTTCAAGGTGCGGCTCCCATTCGTCGCCGATGACGCGGGAGAAAACCGGGCCGAGGACGTCGTCTTCGCGAACGCGCGAGTAAAAGCGGTCGACCAGATTGGCGATGGATGACTCGTTAATGTCGTTTGCGGTGCCGAATTGCACAACCATGTCTATCTATTAGATACAGCTTTTATCGGTAAGGATGAAATATAGTGCTGCTGGACGGGGTGTTTTCAAGGGTTATTGGCCACGGAATGATACTGAACGGATTGATTCGATTGAGCCTGATGCTGGCGCTGGTTGCCGGAGCCGCGCAGGCACAGCAGAGTGAACGGCTCGTCTGGAGCGACGAATTCTCCAGCAGCGCCGCGTCTGTCGCGCCGAATCCGGCAAACTGGACCTATGAAGCCGGCGCTGGCGGGTGGGGAAACCACGAACTGGAGACGTACTGCAGCTATGGTTCTTCGCAGCCGCCATGTGATGCCACCAAGCCAAATGCGTTTGTCGGCAAGGACGGCTATTTGCATATTGTTGCGCGCAGCGACGGCCATGGTCATTTCACCTCGGCGCGGCTTAAGTCACAGGGCCTGAAGAGTTTCCAGTATGGGCGCATTGAGGCGCGCATCAAGATCCCGAAAGGGCAGGGTTTCTGGCCGGCATTCTGGATGCTGGGTGACAGCTTCGAGAAGGTGAGATGGCCCGCCTGCGGCGAGTTTGACATCATGGAGAACATCGGCAAGGAGCCGGGCACGATCCATGGATCGATTCATGGAACAGGGTTTACCGGTTCACAGATTGGCTTGCCATATACGCTGCCTAGAGGCCAGGCTTTCGGCGATGCGTTCCATGTCTTTGGGCTGATATGGTCACCGAAGAAGATTCAGTACTATGTCGATGACCCGAAAAATGTGTATGCGACGTTTACTCCGGCGAGCCTGCCGCCGGGCGCAGTGTGGCCCTTCGATGGCGGGAAATTTTTCTTCCTGCTGAATCTGGCTGTGGGCGGAGACTGGCCCGGTCCTCCGGATGCTTCGAGTAAATTTCCGCAGGAAATGCTGGTGGATTATGTTCGGGGGTATGCGGAGAGTGCTCTTTACTAGCGAAGATTGATTTGTGCTTTCCCACCCTAATGCAAACAGCGCGATAGGGGGGCACCCATTTTCGTGCTGATCGCTACTTTGTGACGGCATAGTGCAGCTTGACGACGTCATCTGGGAAATTCGTTGAGGAAATCAGTTTCAGCGATACATTGCGGCGAGCGGGCGCAACCATTGGAATGCCTTCTCCGATAAACGTAGGGATAACTGTAAGGACGAACTCATCGATCTCTCCTTCATCAAGAAATGACGCAATAATTCCAGCGCCGCCCATCATCCAGATGTCTTTTCCCACTTGTTTTCGCAGGTTGTTGGCGAATTCCTTGATAGGTATTTCGACGAATTCCACGCCTGCTGGCGCTTCTGACGGCACTGGGCCGCGAGTGAAGACGTAATTCTTGAGTTTTGTATCAAACGCCGATCCAGGTATGCCTTTCTTCTGAAAATCGAGTGCCATGTCGTACGTCTTCCTGCCCCAGAGAATCGTGTCAATGGTTTTATAGAACTCAACCATGCCATAATGGCCTTCCGGGCTCGGGCGCTCAAGCCAATCTACGGAACCGTCACTCCGCGCGATAAATCCATCGGCACTGATGGCCATTTCAACAATAATCTTGCGCGTGCTCATATCAACTCAAGGTAATTTCTAATTTCGCCACCGACATAGGCGGCAGGGTGAAGCTCACGGTCGAGCCGCTGGCGGTTGCCTGGGCCGATTTTGTCGTCACGGCATTTGGCTGCTCGAAGGTGTTGTGCGCGTGAATGTCGGAAGATGCCAGGACTGTCGCGGAGGCGGATGCCGCGTTTCCCCCGCGGACTGCTATCTGGGTATTGAGTGCGTCCGCCAGATGAGGATTCACAACGGTCAGCGTTAGTTCCTTGCCGTTTACTGAGGCGGAGCCCATCAATCCGTTCAGGCTGCGCTGCACGGAGCGCTCGCCTTGGCGCGGCGGGCCCCAGCGGTCGGGCTTAACGATATCGGTAAAGCTGATGGAAGGTGCTGAGAATTCGGCGCGCACGGCCTTGGCTCCCTGATGCGCCGCGTACATTTCGAAGACGTTGAAATTCGGCGTCACGATGAACTTGTCTTCGTGCACGAGGAAGAGTGAATCGATGCAGTTGATGAGTTGTGCGCAGTTGGCCATGCAGACCTTTTCCGCGTGGCGGTTGAAGATGTCGAGCGTGAAGGCGGTCACGATGGCGTCGCGCATAGTGATCTGCTGGCCGAAGATGTGTGTCGGATCGACTTCGGTTCCTGGCCCGTACCAGGGGCCGTATTCATCGACGACCATGCGGGTCTGGTGCTCGCGGTCGAAGACGCTCATCGCTGTCCACATGTTCTGGATGATCGCTTCAGTCGATGTTCCGTGGTAGAAGAGCGAGTATGCGTCCTGATCATTGAAGTTCAGTGCTTCGAGCGCGTTGGTGTAGTTGTGCACCGACCAGCCGAAGGGTGGCCGGATGGGACGGCGGTGCAGAATGTCCTCAAAGAACTGTGTGGTCCAGTCCACATCGTCCTGATTGGGACCGGAAGCGACGAAGCGCGGATCGACGCCGTAGTCGGGGACCCATGCTGTGAAACGGCGGTATTCATTTGAGTATTCTTCGGGTGTGAAGTTTCCGCCACAGCCCCAGCTTTCGTTGCCAATGCCCCAGTAGCGCACGTTGTATGGATCGGCGTGTCCGGAGGCGGCGCGGATGTCGGCATAGGTGGTGCTGTGCGCGGGCGAGTTGCAGTATTCGACCCATTGGTCAAATGAAAGAGGCGACAGTGCGCGCACGTTCGCGGCAATGTACGGCTCGGCGTTGCTCTGATGGCAGAAATCGACGAACTCATCGGTGCCAAAGGTGTTCGGCTCGAATTTCTGGACGGCTGTGTTGGGCAGCTTTTGTGCCTGCGGGTCATCGACCCAGAAGTTGGTGCGGCGCGGACGCTTGTCGCGCGGGCCGATGCCGTCTCTCCAATCATAGCTGTCGGCGAAGCAGCCTCCGGGCCAACGGATGACGGGGGCTTTGATGGCTTTCAGCTTCTCGACCAGTTCTTTGCGGATGCCGCGCACATTGGGGACGCTGGATTTTTCGCCGACCCAAACGCCATCGTAGATCACGCCGCCGAGATGCTCGGTGAAGTGGCCGTAAATTTCGGGCTGGATGGTGGCAATGGGCTCGCCCAGCAGGACCTCAATATGGGCGTCGGCGGTGGCGGCCAGGGCGCGGTTGCGGAACAGAAAATAAGCAGAGCCGGCGATGGCGCTGGTCTTCAGGAATTCGCGTCGTTGCATGTATGCCTCAGAAAAGAACGGGTAGGAATTTTAAGAAATTTCAGCGAGAGCAGGAGAAAACATTTACCTGTTTTCGTCAATAGTTCCCGGATGGGAAAGCTGGCGAACTCTAGCGCGTGCCTTTGTCAGTGCGGACTTCGTCGCCGGTGCGCTGCACGGTCCAGTTGACCTTGTCGGTGGATTGCGACTGCTCGAAGTGGATGTGGCTGTCATCGGAGAAGTCGTTGGTGGTGCGGTACCAGGTGGTTTTGCCGTCGGCTTCACCCTTGCCGAGATATGTCCAGTGATTGCCCTTGATTTCGAGATCGCCACCGGGGCCGGCGGCCATGCCGTTCTTCGTTACTGCATTGGTGCGGTAATTGCCTTCGGCATCCATGGGAGTGAAAACAATGAGTGCGCTGGCACTGCCGTTGACATTTTGTTCGCAGACAAAGAACAGACCTGTGCGCGCGCAGTGGTTGACGAGGGTATCCGTCGATTTGCCGGGAATGGTGACCTTCCATGTGCCGTTGTAATTCCAGAGCGGAGTGTAGACAGAGTCGGGAAGGCTTTGCGCCGCAGCGGACAGAGACACGAGGGCGAGGAGAGCATAGACGGCAGCTTTCATCCTTTTCATCCGGGGTTCCCCTTTCGGCTGTTTTGCGGGTCGAACGCGAGGCGCAACACCCGCGCGGCTACACGATCTGAGGCATGACGCAGCACGTCGCCCTCATCGGCAAAGTTGCCGGTGATGCAGCGAATGCCCAGCGACTCGATGCGCTCAACGTCAGGCCGGATTGGCTCGGCGCCTTCAGCAGCATAGCGGGCCAGCATTTCATCGGAGATGGCGCCGGTATTGACCAGGGCGTAGTCGAAAATAGGTCCGCCAGAGTGCTTGTAGATGCGCTCGATGTGCTCGGAGGCGGTCAGGTGCAGGCTCTCGTTGGCCTGCGTCATTAGATTGCAGATGTAAACGCGCAGGCCACGCGCGCCTGCCAGAGCTTCCGGAACGCCTTTGACCAGAAGATTGGTAATGACGCTGGTATAGAGTGAGCCAGGGCCGATGGTGATCAGATCAGCGTGCTCGATGGCGTCGAGAGTCTCGGGCATGGGCGCGGCGTCGGGCGGGTCCATGCTCAATTCGACAATGTGCTTTTTGCTGGCGGTGATGCTGGTTTCGCCCCGCACGATTTCGCCATCGTCCATGCGGGCCGTGAGAGTGACATCGGCGGTGGTGGCCGGATAGATGTGTCCGCGTGTGGCCAGGATTTCTGCAGCCAGCCGAATGGCCTGGGCGAAGTCGCCGGTCATTTCAGAGAGCGCGGCTACAAAGAGATTGCCGAAGCTATGGCCTTCGAGCCCGGCGCCCGAACGGAAGCGATGGCGGAATAGGCGGGCGATGAGATGCTCGTCCTCGGAGAGCGCGACCATGCAGTTGCGCAGGTCGCCGGGCGGAAGCATGTTAAAGTCTTTGCGCAGACGGCCGCTGGAGCCGCCATCGTCAGTGACGGTTACAATAGCGGCCAGGTGGCTGATAAGGCAGGGATAATCTTCGCATTCCGGCTGGGTTGTGCCAGGAGACGGAACATAACGCTTGAGTCCGCGAAGCAGGGTCGAAAGGCCAGTTCCCCCCCCCATCGCGACAACCCGCAGATTCGCTTTCTCTTCAGTGTGTGGCGAGGCGGTGGAGGGCGCGAGTGTCGCTTGCTTCATAAAGGCTACGATGCGTTAGTGTCTTCGCCCGAGCTTAATTTTCCCTGAATCGACGCAGCAGCTATGCGTTTCTGGATTCATTTTTGATCCAGAAAGAGTGTACCGGAAGACGTAAGTTTATGGCCCCTGCTCCACCGCATGAAGGTGAAGCTGCTGGTCTGCGGGAATCATTTCTTTTGTCCCAAGAACCAATCGCGTGCCGGTAAGCAGATTTACATTTCGCTTATCGGAATGCACGACGTCCGCAAAATTCGGCCCTTCTGCTATCTCCAGGCGCATCCCGCCTTCTCCCACAACCTGACCTATCCGAGTTTCGGAGTCCGTCCTGGCTCCGCTACCCATGATGCTTTCGTCGGGACCGGTCCCCATACTTCCGTCCCTATCCGCGTTTCGTGGAAGCGCGGAAGAAACCGGGTTCCGGGAATCCGGAAAGATAACTTCAAGAATATGAAGGGAAAATGGAGTGCGGGGGTGGCCCTGGCAATCGATACTCTCGATCAAGAGTCCCAATTTGGAATCGGGAGAGGACTTTGTGTGTCTGGTCGCAGAAACGACTTTTCCATAGACTCTCGCACCTTGTGGCAAGGTGCAATCGTTGATGATCCAGGTTTCGAGCGCTTCGGCCTGAAACTCCTGACCTACCTTCGTGTGCGTGACATCCACGCCGAACTTCAGCGCAACATCGAGGTAGCCGGATGCCGGATGCTGCATATCCTGTGCGTAGGATGGGGCGGCAAGGCCGAGTAAGCAAAAAAGTTCCACAGCGCCTGACAAGAGAAGTCTTCGCCGAATGGGAGTTTTCAAGAAGAGGGGCCCCTACAAGGTCCAGCTACAGAGTTTCAGGGTAGAGCAACTCAGTGAAGCGTGGGTCGTCGGCCATGTCCTGAAAGTCGGAATCGCTGCGCGCCTGGATGCGGTTCTGGGGATTCAGCTCGATTGCGGTGATGAGGTGTTCCAGGCATTCTTCCGCCTGGCCGGTCATGCTGTCGATGACAGCAAGGCCATAATGCGCGTAGTCGGCCTTGGCATTTTTCTTGAGGATACCTTCCAGCTGGTCGCGAGCATCCTCGTAATCTCCAGTATTGATCAGAGAAATGGCATAGTCGTACTGCTCTCCGACATTAGCGAAGACGAGGTCTGACTTCCTGGCGTTGCGCTCGCAGGCGGCGAGGTAGACCTTCGAGCGATCAAGCAATTCGAGAGGCGCGGTCGGGATGAGCTTCTCGAATGCAACGCGGGCCCTTTCGAACTTTCCTTCCTGCATGAGCTGTACGGCGCTCTGATAATGCTGAAGGGCCTGTTCGTGAGCCTTGTCAGCTACGGGACGCGTTTTTACAGTGGCTGCGTGGGATGCTCGGCGAGCACCACCTGCCTGACCTTTATCTTGCATATGTGCGATTTTTCCTTGATTTTGTGAAGACATACAGCGCGTCTGGCGCTTGCATACGGAAATAACCCGCTGAACTCGCTTTTATACGCAGAAGTGCGGCAGGAGTCAACTGCACCGCAGCGAAACGGCGGTCAGCACTTTTCAGGTAGAGTCAACACGCCTTACTTGTCCGACCAGATGGCAAGTTCATTTCCAGCCGGGTCGGCAAAGTGAAAACGGCGGCCTCCGGGGAAAGAGAATATATCTTTCACGATAGCGCCGCCGGCCGCACGTACTTTCTGCTGAATCTCTTCGAGATTTGTGGAATAGAGAATAACCAAAATCCCCCGTCCGGGTTTTGCGTCGCCTCGGGCGAAGCCGCCATCAACGCGGCCATCGCTGAAGCTCGCATATTCATCACCCCAGTCCTGAAATTTCCAATCGAAAATTTCGCTGTAAAACTTCTTAACGGCTGTCAGGTCGGGTACGGTGAACTCAATGTAGTCGATGGCGCGGTCAATGTGCGGGTGTTCCATGCTCCTCCTTGATCTGCACGCATGCCCCTACAGGATGATGTAGAGGCGCGCGCAGAGGTCACAACTCATTTGTCGATTGCCTGTTCCGCGGCTACAGCAAGAAAGGCATGGCCGAAGATGGTCGGGTGTTCGGCATCCCAGAAGAAATTGACATACGGATTGCTGCACAAAGTTGGCGGAGAGACGGACGTATTGAGGCACGGATCGCTGACGTCGTTGAACCCGTAATGCGTGCCATCTGTCACGATTGCCTGCAGCAGGCTGAAGGTGTCAATGCGATAGATGTGCATGTCCGGGAGGAATGATTCAAAGAACAACCCCGTGTCGAGGTGCCGGTTCACTGCCTCACTCGCGGCGAGGGCGAATGCCGCGTTTCCTAACGCCTGAGAAGCAGGGAGCAGGCCAACGTTAAACAGCCGGGGAACGAGGAAATAGCGAGCGCCTGCGCGCTGCAACAGCGCGATGCTGGAGAGTAGACCATAGGCGATCTCTCCGCCTAGCGCATTGGGCGATCCGCTGGTCGCGTCGAGAATGTCATTGCCGCCACCCTCTACGATGTAGAGCGCATACGGGTCGGCCTTGAAGCTGTGCTGGCTGAGATAGAGTTCAACCTGCTGAGGAATGCTTGGGATCGACTGGCTGCCTTCCGGTACGGCCTGAGTGACCTCTGCGCCGCCGAAGGCGTAGTCAGTCCCCTTGGCGAGCGAGGGCGTCACGGTCACTCCATAGGTGCCTGCGAGGTGGTCGATCCAGATGGGGCCATTCGAAAATCGCCCGTTGAAGTACGGCGCGGCAGGGACGGCGCCTCCGGTAGCAAGGAAAATGTTGCCGACGTCACAATAGCTGTCTCCGAAGACATAGATAGCGTCAAATGCCGGATGAGACCCGGCGCGGGCTGAGATGGGCAAAATGAGAATAAGGGCCGCCATCCACATAGATCGCAGGAAGCTGCGTAAATGCATAAAGGAAATCTCCTTTCAGAATGCAACACGGCAAGAGAGGAACAGGCGGTTGAAAGGGAGCGCGAAAAAGCCGTGGCCTCTCGCTGGTCAGCAAGGATACAGCACTTCAAGGGCGATGAGGCAGGAAAGAATCGGGGATGGCCAGCTACTTTTGACCGTATACAGCGGGGTTAAGCGCCGGGTCATTGTACATCTTGAGCTGAAGATAGAGTTTGAAGCGGCGATTGCCAGCAAGCGTCTGCCGCCAAAGGTGGTCGAGACAGCCGGCAAGATCGTCGCGCTGGTCTTTCAGAATGTCGAGACGTTTTTGATTGCGCTCGGCGTGGCCTTCGGGGGCGTCGGGACGCAGAATTTCTTCGGCTGTATGGAAAATCTTCAGCGCAAGGATAGACATGCGGTCGATCATCAGGCCGGGGCTTTCCGAGTTCAATTCGGCTTTAGGGTTGGGCAGATTCAGAGCGCGCAGGTGGTCGAGCAGAGCCATGTCGCAGCGCTCGGCCAGATCATTGCGATGTTGGTTGATGCGGTCTATATCGCGCTTGACTTCGGCCAGGTCGTGGTCAGTGGCCTGCGGTGCGCGGGCCTTGTCTTCGGTATGCCATAGCTCGAAATTGGCGAGATGCTGCGCGATCACCGTGTCCAGAAATTCGCCGAGGTTTTCTGCAGGAATGGTGGACTGCTGCTCATGCCAGAGCGCGGTCAGATGGTCGTGCTGCCGGGTGATTTCCGTGGCGGAAAGAATCGTTGTGTCGGGCAAACGCATATTTAGGAGAGGTGTTCTGCCTGCAAAGACCTATGGTAGAGCCAATTAAGGCATGATGCGAGGCATAGATGAAATTTGCTCGAATCGTATTTTGGATTGCAGGGGTGTGGGGTTTTCTGGTGCTCACGCCGCTGTACTTTCTTTATGACACCATTGGCCGGCAGACGCCGCCCCCGCTGACGCATCCGGGGTTCTACTACGGTTTTGTAGGGGTGGCGCTGGTATTTCAACTCCTCTTTTTGATGATTGGAAGTGACCCTCTCCGTTATCGCCCCATCATGATTCCTGCGATCCTAGAGAAGTTTATCTATGGGTTGACGCTGACTGTGCTTTACCTACAGGGGCGTATCGGGCCAAAAGAGATGTTCGGGCTGGTAGACCTCATTCTTGGTGTGTTGTTTGTGATCTCGTACTTGAAGACTCGTCCGCAGCGGGTCTCTTCTTGAGAGATGCAATGATTTTCTCGCCTGTCAAAGCTTGTCCTTTCTCTTTAGGGATGTCCAAGGCGGACATTTCTCTTTTCAGAGGGAACGCAGCGAGGTTAGGCAAGCAGACGAGCTAATGAACTCAGTCGAACGATTTTTCTTCTGGTTGCCAATCACGGCTCAATGAGTGCATCGGCGATTTATCACCCTTGAGAGCAAAGCTCGGTAAAGCGAAGCGTGTTTTTCAACTCCGATCCTTGCAGTTGCAGAAATCGGCTAGGATGCCGAACCGGGTGCTTCTGCATGCCTCCTCCCCTGACGTCGCGAGGAACAGACCCGCAACGTCCTAGACCATCTCGTAACACTCCTGTCCGTTTCGGCACATTTAGCTCGCCAAAGCGGTTGCCTGGTCCGTATACGTTGGGATCATGAAGACACTGATCAGCAAAGATACCTAATCAGAATTGCGTTCAGCGTATTTCGATTTTAAAGATAAGGTCCAGCCCTTGTATGTATGCCCAATTCAAATTTTCTGTGTTCAAATACCGCTTTTTCCCCGTCGCCTCTCTAGCCGCATTCCTTCTCTCGGCCCCGCGGGCTCAACAGATTCAGGTGCCCATGTCGCCCGAGCATTTCGACTCGCTCACCTCCAGGACTGCCCCACAATTTGGAGAATTCCTTGGACGCCGCGCGGTCTACCTTCCCTCTGGGTTCTTAGTCGTGAAAGATGCAAACTTCCGCGACGGGACTTTGGAAGCAGACGTGGCAAGCAAGCCAGGCGGCCTGTTTATGGGCATGGTCTTCAGGGTCGAATCAGAAGCAAATATGGAAGTTGTCTACCTGAGGCCGGGCGCTTCGGACACCATCGAAGCCGTGCAATATACCCCGCGACTCAACGGCGACGCCATCTGGCAACTGCTCAATACGAGCCACGAGAAAGCCAGCGCGCACATCCCTGAAAACCAGTGGGCCCATGTGAAGATCGTGGTTGACGGTCGAACGTGCACGCTTTTTCTGAACGAAAGCAAAGTTCCTATTCTGACTGTGACCAATTTGCGGAGGGGAGACACTAGAGGAGGAATCGGCTTATGGTCTCTGGGCGGCGGCGGATATTTCAGTAACCTAAACTACAAGGCTCTTCCTGACCGGAAGCCATTGCCAGGCCCGCCACCATTCAAACGCGCTGGCTTGCTCTCCGATTGGGAACTGTCGCCCGCATTTGATGCGAGTGATGTTGACGCCAGCACGTATCCGGGTTCCACCAGTGAATGGGAAAAGGTATATGCGGAGGATCCGGGATTCGTTTTGGTAAACCGGTACCGAACCAGTCCTGCAATGTTTCCTATGCCGTCGCACGAGGAAATGCAGAAGGGACGGGTCAAAGGCGCTAAAGTCGTATTCGCTCGCACCCAAGTCTCGTCCGTGAAGGGCGAAGAAAAAATCCTCAAAATCGGCTACAGCGACGACATCGTGGTCTACCTGAACCGCAAGACGATTTTCTCGGGAAAGAATGCCATGTCTTACCGCGGCGATGACGCGCTCGGTACGTTCGGTCTTAACGACCAGACCCAAATCCATCTCAACCCAGGCGACAACGAACTGCTCGTCGCGGTCACCGAATACAACGGTGGCTGGGCCTTTGAATTCGAGTTGTCTCCTGTCGATTTCCAATAGTGCAGTTGGATGGCATCCCCTTCAGGCATATCGCATGTATGTCGGGGAGCAACTTTCTGGCAACCGGAGTGAGCGCCTGCAAATGAGCTTTGTTCCGACAGCACTGGCCATGCTGACTGTAGAACTCATCGGTATGCAATGACAAGGCGATCAATACCGATTTCCTGTGGCGCAATCTCGACTCGTGCAAAGCCGGCACTTTCTGAAATGCTCTTGAGTTCCGCAAAAGTATAGGCATCGCCGATAGGCGTAGTGGTCAGCATCGTCATACTGAAGCCGGCCGCGATAGGAGGCGTAACGCGATCAGGATTCGGAACAACTTCAACAATGGCAGCGCGTCCACCCGGTTTCAGCGAGGCGTGTACCTTGCGCATGAAGGAGACGCACGTAGGCGGATCAAAATGGTGCAGGAAATTCGGAATCAACACCAGATCATAGTCGTCACCGAAATTGACATCGAATGCGCTGCCGGGTAGGAAATGGTAACGATCGGCAACTCCCATGGCCTGTGCATTTTGCTTTGCAACTTCGAGCACATTTTTCCAGTCGACAGCATAGATATGCGCGGCAGGATTTTGTTTTGCAACGGCGATTCCCCAGATGCCATGGCTGGCGGCGATATCCAGGACTTTATGCGCCTCGCCACCTTTGTGAAGCTCGGCAGCCGTGAGTTCGGCCGGCATGTGCATCAGCGGCATCATGGCTTCGGCAAACTTAACCCAGTCGGGGTTTTCCGGCACAAGCGTTCCTTCACCCAGCGCGGTGCCTCCACGGCGCACTGCCTCGGTCATTCGAAGGTGGCCCTCACGCAGACGTGGGGTGAGCAGGAACTCAATGGTTCCGCCGAGGTACGCGGGAGAGTGCTGATTGAGGAACAGAGCAGAATCTGGCGCAAGCGCGTATTGTGTTCCTTCCTTGGTCAGGAAGCTATGAATAGTCAGAAAATCGCAAAGAATACGCACGCCACGCTCGGCGGCTGAACAGCGGTTAGCAATGGTAGCCGCAGTGGTATTGCCTTCAGCGATAGCGGTAAAAATCCCCAGTTCGATAGCTGCTTTTATCGCCTCTGTCTGCTGATGGGCCTGTACTGCGCTGATGAAGCGTTCCGGAGTAGGTTGCTGGTGTGCTGCTCTCGTGGCCATATTCCCTTTCGTTGTTCAGAGCCTCCACAGTCTATATCAGGGATTGTTCGGCGGCACTCGGTATTTTTTGCGTGCAATCCGGAGTGCTGGCCTCTGGGAACTCCGGGACCGCGTCGGCTCCCGGTTGATACTGTCGGCATCCGGATGCGGCCATAAAGTTATGAAGTATCAGGAACAGAAAGCCTCTTATCGTGTAGTGTGTCTAGCATGAGTGAACGGATACTCTGCATTTCGACATACGAAAAAGGTCAGGCGTTCATGCGGCAGTGCGCTTCAATGGGTTGCAGCGTAGTGCTGTTGACGGTCGAGAAACTGAAGGGCGCAGACTGGCCGCGTGACATTCTGGAAGAAGTGTTGACCATGCCTCCGAACCTCGGCGTGGACGATGTCATCCGCACCGTGGCCTATGTGGCGCGCGGCTGGAAAATCGACCGCATTGTGGCGCTCGACGAATTTGACATGGAGACGGTGGCCGCGCTGCGCGAGCACATGCGCGTTCCGGGCATGGGACGGACGACAACGGCTCACTTCCGCGACAAATTGGCCATGCGCTTTGAGGCGCAGAGGGTCGGAGCGCTGGTTCCGGAATTCGCTCCGGTGCTGAACTATGACGATCTGCGGACCTACATGGCCAATGTTTCGGGGCCATGGGTATTGAAGCCGCGCGCGGAGGCGTCGGCAATCGGCATAAGGAAGATCCATGACCCGGAACACCTGTGGCGCACGCTCGATGAACTGGGAGACCGCCAGAGCTACTACCTGCTGGAGCGTTTTGTGCCCGGCCATATCTATCATGTGGACGCGATTATCAGCGAGCGGCAGGTGGTCTTCTCCACTGTGAGCCGCTATGGCAAGCCGCCGATGCAGGTCATGCATGAGGGCGGCGTGTTCACCACGCGCATTGTTGAGCGCAGCGGCGATGATTCACGGGAGCTGACGGCGTTGAATGCGCGGCTGATTCCGGCCATGGGCATGGTGCGCGGTGTTACCCATGCCGAATATATTCACGGCAAAGATGGGCGGTTTTATTTTCTGGAAGTGGCGGCACGCGTCGGTGGAGCATTCATTGCCGACGTGGTGGAGTTCGCGACCGGATTGAACCTGTGGGCTGAGTGGGCGCGGATCGAGGTTTGCTCCATGCGCGGCGAGCCGTACACCCTGCCATTTATGAAACAAGACTATGCCGGTAGCGTGCTATGCCTGGCGAAGACAGCGGAGCCTGACACATCGATGTTCGATGCGCCGGAGATTGTCTATCGTATGAAGAAGCACCATCACGCCGGGCTGATTGTGCGCTCGACGGAGCCAGATCGTGTACGTGCATTGCTTGAAGATTACAGCGTTCGCTTTGCCGAGAAGTATCTGGCGGTTGCTCCGGTTCCGGACAAGCCGACTGCTTAGAATGGACTAGGGCCTGCTGTCCTGAATAGTGTTAGCAGGCCCTGGCGTTGGCATTGAAAGGAAGTATTCGTGAGCGAGTCTGCCTACCAGTTTCCCCATCGCCGCTACAATCCGCTGCGCCGCCAATGGATTCTCGTTTCCCCGCACCGCACGCAGCGGCCGTGGCAGGGAGAAGTGAATCCATCGTCGGGGTTCTCCGGTGTGCATTACGATCCGGCGTGCTATCTGTGTCCGGGAAATGAGCGCGCAGGCGGCCTTTTTACGCCTCGCTATGAAAGCGTATTCATTTTCGACAACGACTATGCTGCACTACTGCCGGATTCGCCCGCGCCGCAAGCAGAAGGCATGCCTAATCTGCTGCGCGCCGAACAGGAACGCGGCCGCTGTCGCGTGCTGTGCTTCCATCCCGATCACAGCCTGACAGTCGCAGTGATGGATGAGCCGGACATTCTGCGCGTAGTGGATGCGTGGGTGGAGCAATACAAGGAACTGGCAGCGGCCCCGTCGATTCGTCATGTGCAGATATTCGAGAATCGCGGCGCCATGATGGGTGCGAGCAATCCGCACCCGCATTGCCAGATATGGGCGACGGAGCATGTTCCCGATGAACCCGCAATCGAGACGGAATCACTGAAGGCATATCAGGCAGAGCAGGGCTCCTGTTTGCTCTGCGATTACCTCAAGACCGAGACGAGCGAGAAGAGGCGCATCGTCTGCGAAAATGATGAGTTTCTCGTCGTGGTGCCGTGGTGGGCTGTGTGGCCTTTTGAGACGCTGGTCCTGGCGAAACAGCATGTCGGCTCAATGGCGGAATTCTCAGATGTACAGCGGGCGGAATTGGCAAACATCCTGAAACAGACCACGACGCGCTACGACAATCTCTTTGAAACGAGCTTCCCTTATACGATGGGCTTTCATCAGACGCCTTGCGATGGCGAGGAACATAGGGAGTGGCATTTCCACGCACACTACTATCCGCCGCTGCTGCGCTCCGCTACGGTAAGGAAATTCATGGTGGGTTTTGAAATGCTGGGGATGCCGCAACGCGACATTACGGCGGAAAGCGCGGCGGAGAGACTGCGGGCAGTCTCCGCCGTCCACTTTACCCGCCGATGAGAGTGGCTCTGGATCGCAATCCCGGCTCGGAAACAGGTTTTGAAAAAGAATCGCACAGGGTTGGCCTGACAGTGTAAGCTGCTGAGGATTCTGACTGGGGGTATCCATCAGGATGGGCGCGAAGAATCTGGCGGTTGTTGCGCTCATCCTGGCATCTATCGCTTCTCCGCTGTACGGGCAGAATTTGAAGAGCAGGACTACGGAAAAACATTTACGGGACTTCGACGATCTGAACCGCAACATTTACTACAGGAACAAGCTTGAATTTTCGCTGGAAACTGGATGGCTTCCTAACAATATCCCGTTTGTCTTCGACTTTCTGGTAGACAGCAAATTCACGGCGTGGCCGCTTCATTACACACTCGTCCCCAATATTGCTTCGGTCCGATGGCACATAGATAACATTTGGGGCTGGGGGTTTCTACGCGGTAATACCGACTTTACTTTCAGCGGTTCTTATACCGCGATTCCGAGAGGACCGGAGACGAGATATTTCGCTTTCGATTATGGCATTCGACGCAACTTCATTCAGCCAAATTGGAGGGTTGTGCCGTATTTCGACGCACGAGGCGGAGTTGGAAATATTAACGCCAAGGGGCCGGACGGTGTGTTGTACGCTCAGGGACAGGATTTGACCTTCACATTAATGATGGGCAGCGGAGCAAGGTATAACTTTAACTCGAAATACAGTATCAGCGCCGGAATAACCTATATGCACGTGTCGAATTTTTACTTGTCTGAACCGAGGTATGAGGATTTCGGGATCAATGTATATGGGCCGATCGTGGGGTTCAACATGCGCCTGGGCAAGGAGAAACGACATTCCGACGGAATGAGGTGAGAGGCAAATTTTATGGTGAGCTCGCTGGGATTCGAACCCAGGACCCACGCCTTAAAAGGGCGTTGCTCTACCTACTGAGCTACGAGCTCACGGGATGACCCGCTACTTCAAAACTAACATAAAAGTGACAGCCGGCGGACGCGCGCAGACGCATCCTGATGTGTCAGACACATGCGTAACGGTCGCTGGTTGAAGAGAAGCTTTATTTGCAAGGAACCATCAACAGCGGTATCCCCTTCATCAAAATAGCCGACCGCGTAAAAGTGGATGTAGATCTCAGCGGGAAGCGCTACCGAGGGCCTTCCGTTGGTCTTCAAACAATAGAGTGCGGCTGGACAAAGCGGCTGCCACGTCTCGATATCTCACTCGCTGCGTGTTGCCTGCAGCGAGGTTTTCGTCGGCAATGCTCCTCAATTGACAATGTCATAACCGACAGTTCCTCAAGGCCTTGTCGTTCACTAAACTCAAGGCTGCATCCTAATAAATGCTCGGTTTGACCCTATATCATGAATGCGCACGATCACGAAGTCATTTCATTGCTCACGGACGAACAGAGGAAACGACGTGGATCTTCGATGGTAATGCCAAGCTCGAAGACTGGCAGTGGCGCCGCTCGCCGCCGGTTCTGGTTGGCGATGTCGGGCTTTGTCCTGGCGCTTGTGTTAGTGCCCTTTTCCTACAAAGTCGAACGCCGCCTGGAAACCGCTGTTCATATTAAGGGCGGAGAATCCGAAAAGGTTGACCTGGAACTGGCGCAGCGTTTCCAGTCGCCATACGCCCAACGCCTCGTTCTGGTGATCAGCGGTATTCCCAATCTGGATTCAGCAAAGGGTGCGGATGTATTAACCTTCTTAACCAGTTCGTTGCGCAATGTGCGTGGAGTAGCGGGCGTCGTCTCGAGCCTGGATTGGCCGGATCCTTTGTTTACAGGGAACAATGGCGGGGGCTTGATCATCGTCGGATTGGACCCGCATGGCAAAAATGTCGAGGCATTGGTCCCCCAATTGCGGACAAAAGCAGACTGGATGGAAGGTCAGCTCAGGTCGCAATACCCGAACATCAAACTGGAGATTACCGGCGAAACGCCACTAAACTTCGATCTTCGCAAAGTCAGTGCAGATGACGTCAGGCATGCCGAGGAACGAGCGATGCCGGTAACGCTTCTGCTGCTATTGCTGGCTTTCGGCAGTCTTGTGGCCGCCCTATTGCCGCTGGGGATTGGCATACTCTCAATCTCCATGGCAATGGGTGCGGCTGCGCTGCTCGTGCATTATCTGCATCTGTCGATTCTGGTGCAGAATGTGGCCACAATGCTCGGCCTTGGCCTGGGCATCGATTACGCATTGCTGATGGTGAGCCGGTTTCGCGAAGCATTGGCCGAGGGATGTGATCCCGGCTGCGCCGCCGATATTGCAGCCGGACAGGCGGGGCGGACGCTCATCATCTCGGCCACCACGGTTGCAATTGGATTTTCTGCGTTGCTGACTGTGCCGATCAGCGAACTGCGCTCCATCGGCATAGCTGGCCTTCTGGTAACCGTGTTGAGCGTCATGCTCTGTACGTCGATTCTGCCTTGGGTGCTTGGCCTAGTAGGACATCGTATCAATTTCGCCAGGGTGCCTCTTCCGGCTCGACGATTCAAAACGCCGGACAGCCTGTGTGCGGCAAGTGAGCGTTGGGTGCGGTGGGGCTGCATGATAACTCGCCGGCCCTGGATAGCTCTGCTTGTCGCCGGGATTCCGCTACTGATCCTTGCATTCCAGGGACGGAAAATCTCTCCGGGAGTTCCCGGCCGTGATTCGCTCCCGAAGACAGCCGAGTCGGTGCAAGCGCTGCATACGCTTCAAGGCATGGGGCGATCGGGCATTGTGGAGTCTCTCCGAGTCGTCCTGGAGCTGCCGCCGCAGTCTCCGCCGCTCTCGCCGGCCGGCTGGCTTGCCGTCAGTCGATTGACGAAACATTTCCAGAGCGATCCCAGAGCGGAAGAGGTTGTATCCCTGCCCACCCTCACGGGGATGGCTGACACTGCGGATGCCGTCGATGATGTACCGGAGGCAATTCGCAAGAGTTTTCTGCGCAGCGATGGCCACGCTACCTTAATTGAGCTGCTGCCAAACGCCACAGTTTCGCCCAATGAAGAGATGCGATGGGTTCGAGAAGTGCGTTCCTCGGATGTCTCGGCGATAACCGGGGTGCCCGGCGCCGTGCTGCGCGTAGGCGGCATTCCTGCGCTCAACGCGGATTATGACTCGCTAGTAAAAGAGCGCCTGCCGAAGGTGGTTCTTGGCGTAGTGTTGGGGAGCTTGCTGACGCTCCTCATCGGGTTGCGTTCTTTATTTGCGGCTGTCAAAGCAATTCTGCTTAATCTGTTCTCTGTTGGCGCTGCCTTCGGTGCGTTAGTGCTTGTTTTTCAGGAAGGCCATGGCAGCAGACTCTTTGGACTCCATGGACCGACCGGCACCGTATTCCCGATCGTGCCGATTCTCTCGTTTGCCATCGTCTTCGGATTGAGCATGGATTATGAGGTCTTCCTGGTCGCCAGAGTCCTGGAAGAGCGGCGGCGCGGTTTATCCGAGAGTTCAGCAGTGATCGAGGGCATGGCGCGGACAGCCGGGCTTATTACGAGTGCGGCGGCAATTATGATTGCTGTCTTCACTGCGTTCACATTTGGAAGCTTTGTGGTCGTCCAGATGCTTGGCTTTACGCTTGCCGTGGCCGTGCTCATTGACGCTACTGTAGTGCGGATGGTGATCGGGCCGGCGCTCTTGCAACTTGCCGGCGACTGGAATTGGTGGCCCTTTGGCTTACATGGGGCGCCTGCACCGTCTGAAAACGAGCTCGCCCCGTGACAACGAATACTGTGGATACTCCTGAGACAGGGCCCTGACAGTCTGATTCAGCGATTCGATTTATTCGTTTGTGAGCTGGGCTGGCTGATAACAAAGTCCTTGCGTCCGAGGTTTGCCTTTGCCGAGCCGCCTTCGATTTGCATAATCGAGGAGCCAGGCTTGCCTTGTAGCTTTGTCTCTACTTGCGACGCAGACCATGCCCCTCCAACCTGGCGCAACCCATAGTAAATGAATTCTTTCTGCTGCCCCGTTCCGCGAAGGGTCTTTACTACATGCACAGGGTACAAAATGCTGCGATCAATCCAGGTTGTTACCGAATCATAGTGAGTCCGGTCCTGAGAGCCAGGGCTGCTCTTAAGGACAAAGCAATCCCGTGCGCCATATTTTGCCGGTGGCAGTAGCTCCTGATTCTTCCAGAAAAACTGGCCCTCTATCATGTCTTCGTAGGAGAATTCTGTTCCTACGAGTGCGTCATTCCAATGCTCAAAAGGCAACACGCTGGCGGTCTTCTGGCCAGGGAGCATCGCCTCGATAGTCACATGACCGCTCATGGTCATGTGCAGAAGAACGCTCGTCTTCTCTGATCCAGGCCCCGAAATCTCGCATAGCAGACGCAGACCATCAGGAAACCAATGGGCTTTGGCGACAAACTTGTAGCTCGTGCGCTTGCCATCGCCGTCCACCCGCGTCAGGTGCCCGGTGGCGCGATAGTCCAATCTCTCAATGCGCTGGCGCGAGCCGGTGAGCACGGTCTCCAGGTCGGAATTCGCCGCAAAGGCCTGCACTGGATATACCAGCGACATCAACACCAGCAAAGCGATGGACGTTTGAATCGTCCTAAACTTGAGGATGCGAGAAAGCATTACGAAGCGGCGCAGGAAGCCCATAGCTTATGTATACAGGCGGGTGGCCCAGGTCTCAACAAATTGAGCAATGAGGGTGCACCCTGTCTTCTATGAGACATGGGATAGGATGGGGCATGCCGCGTAGCCTGCTCTGTTTGTCAGCAGACAGGCAGCGACCTACACTTCATCACCGTCAGTTGCTATCCAAGAGAAGCCTATGGTTGAAATTGAATCGGAGTGGATGGCGAGAGCGTACCACTGCCGAATCCCACGTCTCTGCGAGACGTGGGGCACCCTCATTCGTTGGAGGCGAACTTTGAGATCTGGGCCACCCGCC
>NZ_DASQIX010000046.1:0-66320 GCF_035631355.1 Alloacidobacterium sp. | reverse complement strand
TCCGGCTACGAATAAGATATGTTGCGAGTCATCGACCCAGACAAATTCGTCAACCCATCGATCCAGCGCTTTTTCCGTGGGTGCTCCACCTGTTTTGGGATATGTTTTCAGGGTCAACTCGACTTCGTGAGCAATTTTCGTCGCGCGGTCATAGAGCATCAGGCGAAAGCGATCACTCTCATATCCGGCGCGCGCCTGGGAGCGCCATGCGATGTATTTGCCATCTGGTGAATAGGCAGGTGAGTGGTCGCCGCCGGGACTGGTGGAAATCTTCACCGGCTTCGCGTTTGGATCATCGAGGCGCAGTGTGAAGATGTCAGAGTTGGTGCTGATGGCCGGAACCGGATCGAGGTTTTCTTCAAATGCTATTTCTTTCCCGTCGGGGGAAAACGCATATCCGTCGGGACCGCCGAGCGAGAAGGGCGGAACATCGTGCTCATCGCCGGGAGTGAGGTCGCGCGGATCGCCACCATTTATAGAAACCAGAAAGAGGTGGCTGCGCTTGTCTCCAATGAAGGCGTTCCAGTGCCGGTACAAGAGATGAGTAAAAATCTGGGCCTTCACCTTTGACTGCGCCTGCTCTTCATCGCGCCGTTTGTTGCAGGCGTCGTCTTTGCAATCGGGATAGACCGAAGAAACGAACAGAATATTTTGCCCATCCGGAGACCAGATCGCGCCATCGGTCTCGGTGCTCAGGCTCGTCAGCTTATGCGCGTCGCCAATTGTGCCTGTGACTGTGTCAAATGGAGCCAGCCATATCTGCTGGCCGCCTTCGCGGGCGCTCTCGAAGAGAATCTGCTTGCCATCGGGCGAGAAGCGGCCACGATTCTCACCCGCCAGTGAATCCGTGAGCGGCTTTTCATCGCCTCCAGCCGTCGGGACAATCCACAGATGCGAAGTGCGCGTGTTCTTCGCGAGGTCTACATCCGTCACGCTGAATAACACCCAATGGCCATCGGGAGAAACGGCGATGTCGCCGAGGCGGCGCATCTTCATCAGATCCTCAAAGGTCATAGGGCGTTTTGTCTGGGCGGCACCGCCGAAGCAGGCTAGCAGGAGCAGGAGGGGCAGATGGAATCGTTTCAGTCCGGACATGGTTTTCTCAAAGGCTACAACCGTGGCGGTAAGAACGCCAAGATGCGTCGTTTCACCGCAGAGGACGGGGAACCGCTGAGGTTCGCAGAGGTTTTCTAGTGGGCAAGGGCTTCATCGCTCAGTTCCGGCTCATTACGCCGCCTAGGTAGCGGCAACTGGACTACGAGCGCTGCACCGTGGGGCTGCAGATTATGTGCCGTGATCTCGCCGCCGTGATCGCGCACAATGGCATAACACACGCTCAGACCCTTGCCTGCTCCAGCGCGCGGAGATTTAATTGCAGAAAAAGGATCAAAAGCGCGGTCGGGGTCGACGAACCCTGGGCCATTGTCAGAAATCAACACGCGTATCTCGTCGCCGTCATGGCTTACATCGACACGGAGCGTCTTTGCCTGTCGGTTGTCCGAACTGAATACTTCCACTGAATTATTGATGAGGTGCAGAAACATTTGCTGGAGCTGGCTGCGGTTGCCATCAATCTCCGGCAGGTCATCGGCGATATGAAGCTGTAAATCGATCTGGCGACGGTTAAACTCCGTGCGCCGAAGCTGGCAGATGTCCCGCAGGATCTCTGTCAGCGACACGGAAACATGCTCGACCGGTGACGGTCTCCAGAAGCGCAGCATACTCTCAATAATCTGCTTCATGCGTTGCGCTTCGCCGCGTACGACCGACATGTTTTCATGTTCAGGTCGGCCCTCGAGCGTCTCCTGCAGAATCTCCGAGTAACCGAGCACTACTGTCAGCGGATTGTTCAGTTCATGGGCAACACCCGCGGCCATCTGTCCCAGGCCGGCCAGCTTTTCCGACCGTGCTATACGTTGCATCAGCGCATTGTGTTCGCGCATTGCCGCTAGACGCGCAACCAATAATTCCACCGGCAACAGGTCGTCTGGGCGAAGAGGCTGCTCAGGCTGTTTCAATCCACCCAGGAAAAGGCAGCCATCCACCGTACCCTTTCGCGTTTCCAGTGGGATCGCGTACGTTCGGTGGTATTGCAACCGATCCAAGGGATCGCTGGGGACGAACAGTGGCCGCAGATCCACGTTCAGAGTATTACCCATCTCGATGGCGACGCTCTCACTATGCCGGAAGCGATCGGCCTGCTCTGGAGTAACCCGTTTACCGAGCGCTTCAAGCCCAACAACCAGAGGATCGTCCATTCCCGCATGCGCAACCACGTGAAAGTTGCTTTCGACGCTACGTAGAAAGAGCAATGCCTGGCTGAAGCGGCTGGCCGCGACGATCACTTCACAGGCATGCTGGTATGCTGCATCGGCGTTTACGCCCGAAAGAAGTGACAGGTCGATCTCGGAATAGCGCTCCATCTCCATGCGCGCGCGATAGTCGCGTTCCTTCGCCACTTTGTTCTGCGCCAGTTCATCTTCTAACACCAGCAGAATCATGCCGACCGCCGTCATGACTTTGACGAGATTCAGACCGCGGCCGACCATAACTGGCGGTCCATGCGCGGCAAAGATCGAGTCAATCACGGCAGGCATACTCCACAGAAAGAATCCCAGCGAAGTAAACATTACTCCTGGACTCCAACGCCGGTAAGCCGCCGCAAACAGCAAGGCGGTCATCAGGTTACTGGCGCTCTGCGCGAGGAACAACACAAAAGAATAGTTTCCGTCGTACGTAATCCAGATACAAACAGCACCCAGCACGATTGGCAGTCCTGCTGTAAGCCAACGCGGCAATAGATTCTTGCGGAGGCCCCACATCATAGCTGCCCAAGTCGCCGTGAACGCGCAAAGCACAAGCAACCAGTGCAGCCATCCATTTGCCTGGGGATATATCGAGATAACTACCGCAAACAGCAGCAGAGGCGCGGCGAACGCATAAACGTACAGGAACCGTGGCCATCGCTTAAAGGCAAGCGGCGACATGGAACCAAGAAACATCATCGCCGCCAGAATCATAGCCGCGTTAGAAACAGCAAAGCCGATGCTGGGTCTTCGCACGCCAGCCACTTCAGTGGCCAGGTGGAGAGTGGTCATGCTCCATCCCACTAGCCAGAGGAGCCGCCGCGTGGTTCGCGCCTGGAGATATAGCAGGACAAAGACCACCAGCAGCATGCTCAGGAGCGCCAGCACCGGTATTCGGTAAAACTCGGTCATTGTCCCGGGGAGGATGAGCCAAGTGTACGCCGCAATTCATGCTTGATGCGCCGAAAAATTACCGTAACCAGCCCGATTGAGTGCCCCAGGCAGGCTCCGACGCGTCTATCCTGTTAGTGGAGTGATTATGACTTCAGTGAATCGAAAGCGGCTGTTCTCATTCGCATTCGCTGTCGGATTCCTCACAACTGCCGCATTTGCGCAGGTGTCCTACACGGCCATGCCGCTCGACGCCGGCTTCGGCAAGCTCGATACGTCAGCGCCATCCGTTCCCGCGCAGCAGATTATCGACAACTTCACCGCCAAGGAATCGCAGTTTCGCGCCGCCATGGGCGATTACACCTATGAGCGCAGTGTGAAGGTGGAGACGCTGGACGACGATAACAAGGTAGACGGCCAGTACTATCAGGTGACCGATATCACCTTCGACCCGAGCGGCCACCGCTATGAAAAAGTCGTCTTCGCGCCGGAAAACTCTCTAGTGCGCATCTCCATGAGTCCGGCTGATTTTCAGGACATCGAGCAGCGGCTGCCCTTCGTGCTGACCAAAGAAGACGTTGGCCAATATGACCTGACGTATGTCGGCAAGCAGAAGGTCGATGAAGTCGATACCTATGTCTTCGACGTGAAACCGAAGGTCATGGAGAAGAACAAGCGCTACTTCCTGGGGCGCATCTGGGTGGACCAGAAAGACCTGCAAATTGTCGTCACGAATGGGAAGAACGTACCTGACGATACGCGTAAGGGACACGAAGACTTATCGCCTCCGTTCACGACCTATCGCGAACAGATTGACGGGAAATACTGGTTTCCGGTTTATACGCGGGGTGAAGGCATCCTGCACTTCTCCGGTGGGAACGGCTACATGGCCCAGGAAGTGCACATTCGCGAAACGCTGAAATACGCCAAGTACAAGCGGTTCGGATCGACGGTGAAAATCACTTTTGACGGGCAGGAGATTGGGCAGGGAACGACTCCGGGAGCGGGGCAGCCGTCGCCGCAACAGCAGCCGACAAAGCCTCAGTAGTAGAGGTATTTCCTCCACTTCTGGTCGCTGTGACCGATCATGCGCATGATATGCCGGCTGGTGTGCAGCGTGAACGGACGCGGCTCACGCAGCAGTTTCATGTCCTCCAGTTCGTGCAGCAATTGGTTGCCCTTGCGCCGATTGCAAGCATGGCAGCAAGCGACAAGGTTTTCCCATGTTGACAGACCGCCGCGCGAGCGGGGGACGACGTGGTCGAGCGTGAGCTCGCCTGCGGGCAGAACAATGCCGCAATACTGGCAACTGTTGCGGTCGCGCAACAGGATGTTCTTGCGCGAGAGAGCGCGCGTCTGGTGCGGGATGCGTCGGTACTCGAGCAGGCGAATGACTGAGGGCAGTGGCATGAGGACGCGAGCGGCATGGAGCATCGCGCCCTGCTCTTCTTCAGTCTTGGCAATGCCTTTCAGCACCAACACCAGGGCGCGGCGCGCTCCGCAAATGTTGATCGGCTCATAAGAGGCGTTCAGCACCAGCACCGGCGATTGCATAGTGGTGCTGGCGGGTATCCGCGCCTCTTCGCGTGGAGCTACGACGTGCTTCAGTTTGCGCGCGTGAATCATGGCTCTTCCCAGTGACATTTCTCAGCCTCCAACACAGACCTGAATGAGCGCGGCCCTCAGCGCTTACATGCCGGGGGCCGCAGGAACAAATCCCGCATCCCAGATCGCCACATCGTCGTGCATCGGTACATCCTGTGCGGGCATGGCCGGCGGCTGGACCATCTCCTGCCGCTGCGCCCGCGCCACTGTCGCCACATACACGTTGTTCGCTCCGGCACGGCGCAGTGTCTGCGCGCATGCCCGTGCCGTTGTTCCTGTGGTGTAAATGTCGTCGATCAAAAGCACATCCGCGCCTTTCAGCTTTTTCGGAGAAGGCGCAAAAAAAGCGCCGCGCAAATTGGCGCGACGCTGGTGCGGAGTAAGCCCCGCCTGACTTTGCGTGGAGCGGCGGCGTTCAAGGATTCCCGTTGCCAGCGTTAATTCCCAGTCGGGACGCATCTTTCGCAGCTCCTTCACTGCAGCTCGCGCCAGCGTCTCCGCCTGATTAAAGCCGCGCTGCCGCTGCTTCGTGCGGAATAGCGGTACCGGAACTACCAGCAGCTTTTCAGGTAAGCCTTCCATCTCCTGTACCTGCCGCGCCAGAAGAGCGCCCAACGGTCCGGCGACCGGCTCCATTCCGTCGTATTTAAGTAGATGCAGCAATGACCGCAGATGATCTTGATAGAGGCCATGCGCAACGGCGCGTGCGAAGGGCGGTGCAGCCGCACGGCAGATGCGGCACAGCAGTTTTTCCGATTCGCCGAAGTCGGAGATGCCCAGCGCTTCGCCACAAATCGCGCACAAGCAGCCAGATTGTTCGGGAAGATTTTTCCAGCAGGAAACGCAGACAGGAACGCGGGAGATACGCAGGAGAGATTCGCCGCACAGGCGGCATGGCGCGGGAAAGAGGGCGCAACAGAGGTTGTCCACCGGACTTCGCAGCACGCGAGCGACCGCTCTCCATGCTGAAGCACCGGCCTGTCTTACGTCGAGCGCGTTTGCGTCACGCTGACTGGAGAAGACACACCTCTCATGGCTGGCAATGCCTGCCACTGTTAACAGTGTAGCGCGAAACATTGCACAATTCCAGGTGCTGGCGGTGCGCAGGTGGATAGTTCGTACTCTCAGGCAGCAACCTTCCGCGCAGCAGGAACCACCTGCTTTCCAGTCAAGATAGCAAAGACACCGCCGAGCACCAGCAGAACTCCAAACCCCTGAACCGCAGTCAATCGCTCACCGGCCAGCAAAGCTCCGGCAAGCAGAGCAATCACTGGATTCACGTAGGCATAACTCGCCACGCGCGTGGCCGGCTCGTGCGCAATCAGCCAGACATACGCTGTGAACGCGAGAATTGAAGCGCAGAAAACTAGATACGCCATGCTCAGGACCAGCGTTGGTCGCAGCAGTACATGAAGTGGAGGCAGACGCCGCATTTCTCCATCTAATGCCGACAATACAAACAGCAAGGAACCACCAATGGCCATCTGCAAGCCGGCGTTCAGCGTCTGCGGCTTTGGCAAAAAAAGCTTGCGCGACAACAGCGTTCCGCCTGACCAGCAAAGCGTGCCGCCGATCAGGACGAGCATGGCTAGTGTTTCGGCGCGGTTCGCAGCTCCATGAGCCGATGAAGGCGCCTGCCATGCCAGAACCACCACTCCGGCGAATCCGAGAATAATGCCCGCGACTGACATTGCTGTGGCCTTCTGCGAGCGCAAAATTGCCAGTTCTCCGATGAAGATCCAAATCGGAATCATGGCCGATATGACCGCCGCAATTCCTGACGGCACGCGAATCTCGCCCCAGAAGAGCGCTGCATACATCAGGGTGAACATGATGAATCCGAGCGTTGCGCCGCCGCGCAACGAGCCGCGCGGCATGTTCGTCTGTCCGCGGAGATAGCTGTAACCGACCAGCAGCAGTCCGGCCAGCGTGAAGCGAAATCCGGCAGCGAAGAAAGGCGGCACGGTTGCCACAATCACGCGAATCCCCAGAAACGACCCGCCCCAGAGGATGTAAATCGCCGCGTAAGCCAGCAGCCTGCGGATGGACATGGTTTAGGATAGCGCCTGCTCAGTCGAACTCGACGAGTGGGCCGACTTCTTCGCCTTCGGGAGTTAGTTCCAGGCGGCGGACGGAGTGAAGGTTTCCGATCTGGTCGAGTCTGCTGCAGTTGGCGGAAGCGATTTGCAGGCCATAGAGCAGGAGACTGGCGCGTTTAGCGTCGAGTTGGTTAACGGCGAGGGCGCGGAGAACTTCGGTGAGGACAATCTGAACGGCGGTGCGGTCTTCGAGCATGGGCATGGCGATGGTGGCAGCGGCAGGGACGGTCGCGGTAGCTCCGTTGGCTGCGGCTTCGGCGGGCGTAACGGAAGATGGGGCGCGGCGCAACTGAAGGTGGAAGTAGCAGAAGCGGTGTCCGCGAATGGCGATGGCGCGGCATTTCTTTCCGCTGGGGCGAACGTGCTGGCATTCATAGAAGGGCGTTTTCTGAGCTGCGGGCATAGGTATCCTCCCCCTCCCCTATGGTGGGCAGTTTTATTTGTTTTCAATGGTTTAGCGGGGGATCATCCCCTGCTATGCGGCTGATTCTGCTTGGGTTTAGGTGGTTCCTAGTGTTTTCAATGACTTACGAGAGAATCCTTTCTGGCCTCCAGAGCTTAGAAATGAAAACGCCCGCTTTTTTGGCGGGCGTTTGTTTTGATTTCTGCTCTTATTTCTATTTTAGCAGGTTGAGGGAAATAACAGGTCAGATGAAGCTTCTTTTAAGCCGATTGTTTTCATAAGCTTGCGGCAAAAGTTACCTTCGTAAGGACTTGACAAAGGAAACTGCCCGGGCCTGAAGGCCCTCTCTGCGTGCCGCTCCTCTATTCCCCGCGCTAAAGCGCGGGGCTTCGACCGGGCCTTGCTTTCGCAAGGATTGATACGAAATCCCGGGTCTCATAGAGACCTGGGGCACCCGGCACCCAGCATTGTTCTTAGCTGCAGCCTGTCCTTACAGCCGAAAAGCAAAGACCGTCGTTGCTCCGCAACGATTCGCATGAACTTTGTTCGTGTGGGTCCTTCGACTCTCTCGCTCAGGATGACATCGGTGGGGGCAAGCTGGCGTTTCGGGACGCATCGCGCGATCTGTTCGCTCGGCGTAAGGATTACGAATTGTGCGTTCACAGCGGCCAGTGGTATTTTGATTGCGCCTCGCATGGGGCGGGTCCTCGTTCGCTGAATCCTTTAAGGAGGTTTGTTATGGGATTGCTGGAAGATGCGGAGAAAATCGCAGGAGCCGTGGTCGCAGTGGAAGGCGCGAAGAAGCTGGACCCGAATGCATCGATCCTGACCGAAGGCGCGGCTGCCGTTGCCGGCTTTGAAGGCGCCGGGGCACTCGCCGAGCACCTTGAAAAGAAGGAAGACGAGCCACAACAGGGATAACTGAGAATCCAGGCCCCGGGCCTGAAGGCCCCTTTGTGTTTCACTTATTCACCGGCCTAAAGGCCGGTGCTTCTACCGGGCCTTGCTCTCGCAAGGCTTGTGGGGTTGAGATTCGCCCTTTCCCACCCTATGGCAAGCTCAGGGCAGGATCGGCATTGTTTTTAGTTGCAGCCTGTCCTTACAGCCGAAAGGCAAAGGTGATCGTTGCTCCGCAACGATTCGCAGCTGTTCCCGCTGCGGGTCCTTCGACTGCGCGCCTTCTGCGCTCCGCTCAGGATGACATTGGTGGGAATAATGGGATCGCTGGTACTGCTTCTGGGAAGAAGCATATTCGTCCCTGCCTAATCGCGGCCCAATCCTGATACACTCTCGCTTCCTGGAGGTATCCTGTTTGGCTGCACCGCAAGGTTTTCAACCCTTTGTTCCCGCGAGTGAGTCGAGGCCTGAGTTTTCTGTTCGCGCGATTCTGCTGGGCGGCATTTTTGGGCTGCTTTTTGGGGCGGTTACGGTTTATGTCGGGCTGCGGGCCGGACTTACCGTGGCGGCGTCGATTCCGATTGCCGTGCTCTCGATCAGCGTGCTGCGGGCGCTGGGGCGGGCGTCGATTCTTGAGAACAACATTGTCCAGACCACGGGCAATGCGGGGCAGTCGATTGCGGCGGGCGTGATCTTCACGCTGCCGGCGCTCATCTTTCTTGGCTTCGATCTTGAGTACATCCGCATCTTCATGCTGGCGCTGCTGGGCGGATGGCTGGGTGTGCTGTTCATGATTCCGCTGCGGCGGCAACTGATTGTCGAAGAGCATGGGAACCTGACTTATCCGGAAGGCACGGCCTGCGCCGATGTGCTGATTGCCGGGGAGCGCGGCGGATCGTTTGCCAGCAGGGTTTTTTTCGGCCTGGGGCTGGGCGCGCTCTACACGCTCTTCCAGAATGAAAACCTGTTGAGCGCATGGCCGAGCACTCCGAACTACGAGCCGAAGTGGCTGCCGGGCGCGGCGATTCGCGCTGAGGCAACGCCGGAATACCTAGGCGTGGGCTACATTATCGGGCCGCGCATTGCGGGGACGCTGTTTGCGGGCGGTATTATCAGCTGGCTGGTCGTGATGCCGGCGATTCATTTCTTTGGCGCGCATTATCCCGGAGCGATTTATCCGGGCACGGTCCCCATCTCGCAGATGTCGCCGAGCGACCTGTGGCGCGTGTATATCCGACCCATGGGAGCGGGCGCGGTTGCCGCGTCAGGCCTGATTACGCTGCTGCGGACGATGCCGACGATTGTTGGAGCGCTGCGCGCGGGCGTGAAGACCATCGGCAGGAATGCGGCGACGGACAGGTCGCTGCGCACGGAGCGCGATATTCCGATGAACATTGTGCTGCTGGGGAGCGCGCTGCTGGTGCTGTCGATTTTTCTGTTTCTGACGTTCAAGCCCGTTCCAGGCGCTTACACGGGATGGCTTGCCAATCTGGCGGCAGCGCTGCTGATTCTGGTGTTCGGTTTTCTGTTTGTGACGGTCAGCAGCCGCATTGTGGGGCTGATTGGCAGCTCGGCGAATCCGATCAGCGGCATGACGATTGCGACGATCATGGCGACGGCGGCGATTTTTCTGGTGAAGGGCTGGACGGCTCCGGCGTTCGGCGCGCTGGCCATCATGATTGGCGGCGTGGTGTGCATTGCGGCGGCCAACGCGGGCGATACGTCGCAGGACCTGAAGACGGGATTCATTATCGGCGCTACTCCGTGGAAGCAGCAGCTTGCGGTGATGGTGGGCGTGGTGGTGTCAGTATTTTCGATCGGCGTCACGCTCAATGCGATGAACAAGGGCCTGGAAACATTTACGCCGATGAAGCAGCCGATTGCTTTCAACGTGAGCGCTCCGCCAGATGGAGTGCAGGTGCAGCAGCAGCACTTTGCGCGGCAGCGTTTTTTGCTGACCAAGGCTGACAACTCAACGGAGTTTGTGGAGGGCGGGCAGTACGAACTGCTGAACGCGCTTGGATCGACGACGCTGCCGGATGGGAAGTATCTCTACAACCCGCAGACGGGCAAGATTGAGGTGCAGTGGATACAGGGTATCGGCAGCGAAAAGGCCGCTGCGCCGCAGGGGCGGCTGATGGCGACGGTCATCAACGGAATTCTGTCGCGCAAGCTGCCGTGGGGGCTGGTGTTTCTTGGAGTCTTTCTGGTGCTTGCAGTGGAAGTGCTGGGCGTGCGGTCGCTGTCGTTCGCGGTGGGAGCGTATTTGTCGATTGGGACGACGCTGGCGATGTTTTGCGGAGGCATTGTGCGCTGGATGGTGGACCGCGCCGTTGCCAAGGCCGGAGGCGACGCTGAAGAGACGAGCAGCGAAATCTCGCCCGGATCGCTTTATGCCAGCGGGCTGATTGCCGCGGGCGGAGTGATGGGCCTGACAGGCGTGGCCATCAAGCTGTATGAAGCTGCAACCGGGCACGAGCTGCATCTGTGGTTCGCAGAAGGAAGCCCGATTTATGGCCTGCTGCAGCATCAGTCGATTTCGATTGTGGCGTTTCTGCTGCTGGCGTTCTCGTTGTATTACTTTGCGAGGAAGCCGCTGAATAACAAGTAGGCAACAAACCTTTGACGAAACGCATCCCGGAATAGCTCTGCATCCAAACTGATTAGAGGAATTGCTATGTGTATTCCGAGGATGAGTTTCGCTTCAACGAGCGTGTTGTGCGGCATTATGATTTTCGCGGTCGTCGGCTGCAGAACCAGGCCGGACACAGGAAATTTCAAGACTGCGATTGACAATTACTATGCCGTGCATCCGAGCTGCGTGTGGCAGAGTCCAGTCAAATTTCCCGTGCAGGCTGACACCAGCAACGATACGCAGACGAAGGGATTCGATGCGCTGACTGACGCGGGGCTGCTGACGCGCACGCCGCAGGAGAAGAAGCGCTTCCTCGTTGGTTCGAAGCAGGTGAATGACTACGACCTTTCGGACAAAGGGCGCTCGGCATGGACAGCTGATCCGGCCCAACCGGGGTACGGCAACTTCTGCTATGGGCATCGCGATGCGACCTCGATTGATAACTACAGCCTAAAGCAAGAATGCGAACGGCGGTAATACGGCGGTGGTGAACTACCACTATGATCTGACAGGTGTTCCGGACTGGGCGAAGTCGCAGGAAACGCAAGCCGCTTTTCCGAATGTGCAGGCCGATCTTTCCACAGCGAAGAGTGCGACGACGACACTGGTGCAGACGAAGGATGCCTGGCAGGTGTCCACGGAGTGAGTTTGGCGCAGCCCTCGGATACACTCGGTACATGCAGGAGGGCAGCCCCAGCAAAACCGCATTCGGAGTGGCCCGGCGGCGCGCTGTTCATCAGGTCCTCGATCACCCGCCGCTTGTGCTCGACGACCCTGTTGCGGTCCGCATCCTTGGGCCACAAGCGGCAGACGGCATCACGGCGGAGCGGGAAAAGCACAACAATCAGTTTTCGCGGGCGATGCGCTCTTTCATGGTGGCGCGAAGTCGCTGCGCGGAAGACCATCTCCGCAGCGCAGTTGCGGCGGGCGTAAAGCAGTATGTTGTTCTGGGCGCGGGGCTTGATACGTTTGCCTATCGCAATCCGTTTGAGCAGCTAAGGGTTTTCGAGGTGGACCATCCGGCAACCCAGCAGTGGAAGTGGTATTTGCTTACAGAGGCGGACATCGCAGTCCCGGCTTCGCTGAGCTTTGTTCCGGTTGATTTTGAGGAGCAGACCCTGACCGAAGGGCTGGCGCAAACCGCATTCGATTTTGAAAAGCCAGCTTTCTTCTCGTGGCTTGGGGTCACGCCTTACCTCACGCTCGAAGCTTTCCGTGCGACGATCGGCATGATCGGATCGCTGCCGGAAGGAAGCGGAGTGACGTTTGAATACGCGCTTCCGCGGGAGCTGCTTAGCTTCAAGGAAAAGATTGCGCTCGACATGCTTGCTGAACGTGTGGCCATAGCGGGCGAACCGTTCCAGCTTTTCTTCCCGCCGCAGGAGATGCAGCAGGAATTGCGACGCGCGGGCTTCGGCAGGATTGAGGAGCTGACGTCAGGCGACATTAACGCGCGGTATTTCAAGGGCCGCAGGGACGGTTTGCAATTGCGCGGTAATGTCGCGCGGCTGGTTACGGCATGGGTGTGATGATCCCTCGTTCCTTATTAACCCGGGCCTGAAGGCCTTTTCTGTTTTGCGCTCTATTCACGGGCTAAAGCCCGGTGCTTCTACCAGCCTTGCTACGCAAGGTTTGATAGAAAGCCCAGGTCTCTACGAGCCTGGGCATCCACGAATATAATGCCGCGTATGAGCTCGCCTGCTTCCGGCGTGGCCCTGGGCCATCGTCATCATGCGCACCGATGCAGCTTTCATCCTGACCGGCAGGACCTGTATCTTCGCCTCGGTACTGTGAACGTGTTCGTTCGCGATCAGGAGCGGAGTCTGAGGTTTTATGTGGAGCAGCTTGGATTCGAGCTGGCGCTGGATACGGAATCACCCTCCGGCGAACGTTTAGTGACTGTCGCGCCGCCGGATGGAACCGCCATGCTTGCGCTCACCTCGCCCCGGCCCGGCTCGGAGGAATACAAACTCATCGGCAGGCCCATGCAGATCGCGTTCCTGACGGAAGATGTCTTCGGCAAATACAAGGAATGGCGCAATCGGGGCGTTCCGTTCCTTCAGGAGCCGCAGACAGATCCATTCGGAAGCATCTCGACAACCTTTCAGGATATAGACGGCAATTCATTCACGCTGACAACAGATGATTCCGTTGTCCGCGAGGTTGAAGAGCATCGCCGTGAACATATCGAGAGATTCGAAGCGGAACGCCGAACGGCACAGGAACTGGAACATGCCCGCGAAGTGCAGGCGCAGCTCTTTCCGAGGGTGCTGCCATCATTGGCTACGTTGCAATATGAGGGTCTCTGTATACAGGCGCGTTCCATCGGCGGCGACTACTACGATTTCCTGGAGCTTGGCGGCGACCGTATGGGACTTGTGATTGGCGATGTTTCGGGAAAAGGCACTGCGGCTGCACTTTTGATGGCGAATTTGCAGGCGCACTTCCGGAATTTGTGCACGACCTATTCAAGCCGTCCGTTTGTGCCTTTTGCGCTGGAACAGCCGCAGCGGCTATTGCATGCCGTCAATCGGCTGTTCTGCGAAAACACGGCCGACCACGCCTTCGCTACGCTCTTCTTTTCCGAGTACGACGATGCGGCACGGCGGTTGCGCTATGCCAATTGCGGACACCTGCCTGCGCTGCTGTTACGCTCAAACAACGATCTTGAATGGCTCGATTCGACGGGGACGGTTGTCGGCCTTTTTAAGAATTGGGAGTGCTCCGTTGGGGAGTGCCAGCTTTCGGCGGGCGATACAGTGGTGCTTTATACAGATGGCGTTACCGAATCGTTCGATGCTGAGGGAGAACAGTTTGGGGAAGAGCGGCTGGTGAACGCGCTGCTCCGCAACCGCGAGCTCGATTCGCAAGCGCTGCTTGGCGCGCTGGTCCGCGAGGTACGTGGATTCAGCGGCGAGAGACAGCATGACGATATTACGTTGATTGTGGCGAAGTGCGGGTAAGGGGCTCACAACTCCGCAGGTCTAGACCAGGGCTAAAGCCCATTTGATTTGCCGTCAATTTCACCGGGCTGAAGCCCGGTGCTTCTACCTAGCCTGCTGCGCAGGCTCGATGGACGAAATCCCAGGTCTCTACGAGACCTGGGGCACCCGGCATCCGGCACCTGGCAGCAAGCGCCAGGGCAGGCTCCGGGGCCTGGCCTTTTCACAATAGAAAGCCAATCTTAGTGCGGCTGTTGGGTCTGCGATGGTGCCGTTGTATCTGTCGGCGCCAATGGCGCAGTCTGCGTTTCGACGGATTTTGGCGGCTCTGCTGGCGCTGTCGGAGCGGCTTCGGGCTGTGCGGTTGCCGGAGCGGGCACGGTCGCTGATACCGGCGTGGCTGTCGGTTGCGCGGTAGAAGCCTGTTGCGGTGGCGGCACGGGCTTGCGCGGAATGACTACCGTATTCACCGCCGCGGGATCGTCACGCAGCTTGACATAGAGCGACCCGCCCACAGGATGCGGCACCTGCAGCATGTTCCCGGCAAAGCCGTCGGGCACCTGCATCACCTGCGCGAACGTTGGATCGGCAGAGACTGAATCAATCAGGAACAGGCTCGTCCCTGTCAGCGTGCAGACGTGTGTCGTGCCATGAGAGCACTGCACTCCATCCAGCGCAGGCACGCGCACCAGGTTCGCCAGTGACTGCCAATCGCCGGCCGTGCCATTTGGAGCTATCGGGCGAAAACGCAGCGGGCCAAATGCTGATGATCCGAAGTTTTTCGCCGGATCGACGGTCGCGAGAGCTGTCTTCGCATCCTGCAGCGTGAGGCTGCCGTCAGCCATGCTCAATGTTGTATGAAAACCGCCGTCGGCGGTCGCCACTTCGATTTTTTCTTCGGGTGAAAATGTCTCCGGCGTAACGGCCTTGATGGAAAACACGAGCCTGCTATTCAGCGGAACTTCATTCGTGTCGCTCAAGGCAATGCGGGTGTCTTTCGTGGGATCTTTTGCCGGGTCGAGCGGTTGCACGCTCTTGCTCAACAACTGCACCTGCGGGCGTGAATTCATGACGCTGGCCTGCACTTCTACTGCTCGGCCATCTTTGAGCTGAACATGCGCCGTGGCTTTTTCGCCCGCTTGAAGTTTGGCTGCGGCATCGGGCTTGACGGCCGTCATGGTGAGATCGTCACCGCTGGCGGTGTTGGCCAGCTTGCCCGGCTTGAACTCGATGCCCTTCATGTCGAGGCTGGCCACTTCATCCAGACGATTGCCGGTAAGCACTCCCTGCGAGTCGCCTGCATTGATGTTGAAGCTGTCGTATTTGCCTGCTTCGGCGAGACTGTGCAGGTCAATTTTCTGCGGCTCTTTTGCTCCTGCCTGATGGACCAGAAGAATCAGAGCGCCCGGGCTTTCATCTTTCAGCGGGACTTTTACTTCGAGCTGGTCCGGCTGATTCGCCTTCCAATCTGCCTTGAGCTCACGTCCTGATTCGGTCTTAGCCGTGATGGACTCGACGCATGTCGCGTTGCCTGAGGTGAAGTGCAGTGTGTCCTCGCGGCCTACTATAAGGGCATGAGTGTCGGTCGGGGCCAGCTCCCACTTTGTGGTTTGCGCGTTCTGTAAGTGAAAGTTCGGTCCTGAGTAAGGTTCGAATCCCCACATACCGCGCAGCGTTCCGGTGAGGCTGTCGTTCAGATCGCCGGTCTTCAAGGATTTTGCATCGATCACAAAACCGCCTTCAACCGGATCGGCCTTTACGGGAATGTCGATGTCCTTACCCGACTTGTTTTTTACGCGCAGCACCATATCGTGCGCGTAACTGGTGGCGAAGGCCAGCGGCGCGCCTTCAGCCGGTAGCACCAGCTTGTCCTTCGCGATGCAGAACTCCTGCTTTTCATCGACTGCGCGCAGCGGCGGCTGGTGTCCGCCATCGATTGCAGGCAGCGCCATCACAATCACTGATTTCGGATTGCGGAAGGACGGGGGCGTATTCAGCTTCAGGTTCACTTCATTGTCGTGAAATGTATTCAGCGCCGGAATGTACTGGTATTGCGCCGTATGCACCGTCTCCAGAATGTGCGCGATGTCAATGACTGAAGCAACGTAAGGGCTGAAGTATCCGGCGCCGGCGCGCTGCGTATAGCTCAATTGCATGGCCAGATCGCTGCCTGCGCCTGTCGTGAACGCATCGGTGACGGACAGGGTGTGCCCGTCATCCATCACCAATTGGTTCTGTTTCTGCACCAGGCATGACGCCTGTTCTTCGACGACCTTCTGCAGGCATTCCTGGTCGAGCTTGATGCTCAAACTGCGCGCGAGCAGCGGCGAAACATCTTTCAGCCTATCCGGATTAGTTTCGTTGATGGTGCGCACGGCATCGAGATAAGCGTCGAGGCGGGCTTTGTCGAGACTCAGCTGGTTCAGGTCCTGCGAAGCGCGCACAAATGAACCCGGCCGCGAGTGGACTGCGTCGCGTATCGCGCCGATATCTCCGCCTGTAGATGGAGCGAGGAAGACCAATGCCTGCTGCGCGTCTGCAGGAACAGTTACGAAAATGCCTTCGGATTCGACCTTCTTGTTCCACGTCTCGGCCTTGATGAGCCAATCCTCAGGTGGAGGATTGGTCGAGCCGCGCAGAAACGCCACCACCATCAGGTACTTCACCGACTGCCCGGGTGGCAGCACGGGATGAATCCACAGCCTGTCGCCAGCCGCAAGGTTCGGGACCTTCGCGATGGGCAGCGTCTTGCCCTTGCGCGTAACGCGCACTTCCACCGTCGGTCCTGTCAGATCAAACGGGGCGGGGTCGGCAAAGGCAAGCAATGTTACGGAAAACAATACGGCAGCTATCAGGCGGAATGGCTTGAACATAATTCTTTTAAAAGCAATGAAAGTTTTCGTTATTTCTGGATGTGGGTCAAGCGCTCACAAAATGATTCCCGGACGGAAGGACATCCGTCCAGCCACCCACGATCAGAAGACCTGCTTCTATTCTAGTCGCCTTTGTATAGACACGGAGCGGATGTGCAGAGTTTCGTTCTTATTGCGAACCATGAATGGAAAGTGAGGGCTTGTTTCGATATTGATTTCTAAAGACTTAGGAGATGGAGAACTGCCCGGGGCTGAAGCCCCTCTATTTCCCGCATTTTTGTTTCACAGGGCTGAAGCCCTGTGCTTCTACCAAACTGCAAATGAGGACTTAGACACCACGAGGGTAGGGCGCGGCGGACATGTGTCTGCGTCCGCGATTTGGGCTGAGGAGCCGCAGGGTGATCCAGAAGGCGGGAATGAGGAAGACCGTAGATCCGAAGACCCACATAAAGCCGCCGGCAGCAGCCTGATCGTAGATAGGATTCCAGCCCAGAGGGTTTGTCTGCAAGGCGTAGCTTGGATAGATGGGCCTTCCGGCAAAGCAGAGGAAGGCGGAGAGGCCGGTATTCACTATGTCTGCGGTGAGGATGTATGGGATCAGCATCCAGCGCAATGCCTGGCGTCGCGTGGGCCAGGGCCGGAGAATCGGCCACCAGAAAAGCACGCTGGTGAAGAAGAAGCAGGCGTGCTCCAGGTTGTGCCAGCCCTCTGAGCGCAGGGCCAGCTCATACGCCCTGGGAACATGCCAGCCGAGATAGGCAATGTTCATCAGGAGCCACGCCGGTTTCAGGCTGGTGAGGAACTGGCCTACTTTCCGCAGCCAATGGAGGCGGAAGAGCGGGCCGAGGATGTTTCTGACAAAGGGCCGCGGTAGTCCGCGCAGCAGCGGAACCTGGGGCGCACCGAGCAGCAGGAGCGGCGGCGCAACCGACATGAAGACGAAATGCTGCGCCATGTGGGCGGAGAGCAGGCGGTCGTCGAGGGTGTCGAGCGGAGAAGCGATGGCGAGGAAGAGCGAGAACAATCCACCGAGAAAACAGAAGAGCCGCCATTCAGGGAACTGTTTGGGGCGCGTTCGCCCAATCAGGAGCCATCCGCGAACGTAGATCAGCGCTGTTACGAGCAGCGCGATCGTGGTCAGCGGCGGGATGTTCCAGTTAAGCAGGACGGATTGGAGATCAGGGGACATCGGTGGGTCGGGGGCTTATCCCAGGTCTCTACGAGACCTGGGGCACCCTGTATTCAGTGACATCTACACATGTTTATGGCTGCGGCTGCGATGCCAGCGCTTTCTGCTCCTGCTGTGAGGCATCGACGGCCGGTTGCTGGCCTGCGGGCTTCAGGGTTTCGAGGAAGCGCACCAGCGCTGTCACTTCCGGCGGGCTCAGGTTTTTGCCGTAGGCGGGCATATTGCCGCCGCCCTGAAGCACCTGCCGGATGAGCTGATCTTCGGTCATGCGGGTGGCCACATCATCGAGCGCCGGGCCGCGCTCACCGCCTGTTCCGCCGATGGAATGGCAGTTGCGGCATTGCTTGGCCTGAAAGACAACCGCGCCCTGACGCACCAGCGGCGATGCGTCGTGGATGAGCCTGGGTGGAACGGGATTGCTGCTCCAAGCGTCCATGTGCGGGCTCCACGGGGTGCGGGTGCCGAGATGGGTGAAGACGCCAAAAGAAACAGCGACTGTCACCAGCACCAGGATGGCCACCGGACGGCGATGCCAGCTCTTCTCGCCTTCCCCAGCCACCAGCGGAAGCGCCAACAGGATGCAGATGCCGATAATGGGAACAATCAGCACGAACGGCGTTTCGAGGCTCGGGGGCAGATACGAGAGGATCGAGAATATCCAGAGGAAAAAGAAGTCTGGCCTTGGGTTGGTCTGGATGATGGTCGGGTCAGGCTGCCCGCCCGGCCCAAACGGCCCGAAGACAACGGCGCAGACCGCAACGGCAGCAAGAATCGCGGCAGAAAAGAAGAGATCTTTCCAGAGGGCGTCAGGCAGAAACGGCAGGCCATCTTTTTTGGTGAGCTCGTGATACTCCTGCAGGTAGGTGGAGCGGCGCACGATGCGGCCGGGCATCGGCCACTCGTTGACGCCGAGCTTAACCACCATCCAGATATGCGTGGCGGTGAAAAGCAGCAGGATGCCGGGGATGACGAAGACATGCAGAGCAAAGAACCGCGACAGCGTGGCTCCGGCAATGATAGGCCCGCCCAGCAATAAGTCGACCAGCGGGCCGCCTATGAGCGGCACGCGGCTCATGATGGATGCGCCGATGCCGAGACCCCAGTAGGCGTCCTGGTCGAAGCGCAGGACCTGACCAGTAAAGGCCATGCCCAATGTCATGAGCAGCATGAAGACGCCGAGGATCCAGGTCAGCTCACGCGGGAATTTATATGCGCCGAAGGTAAAGACCTGGACCATGTGGACGAGCACGACGGCGACCATGAAGTTCGATCCCCATCCGTGCATGGCGCGCAGGAACCAGCCGAGATAAAGCTGATGATTGAGCTGGTCGAGGCTCCTCCATGCATCGCTGCCGGAAGGCACATAGATCAGAGCCAGGAAGATGCCGGTAATAATCTGCAGTGCCAGCAGTGTTGTGGCGGCGCTGCCAAAAACGTAGAACCAGCTCGCCGTCTTCTTCGGCACCGGATGCAGGACTGCTTCCTTAACCGGCCCCTCCAACTGGAGGCGCATCTCAAACCAGTTGTAGAGCCGCTTTAACCGAGGCATGGAGACTTCCCTTTCCCGAGCATGGCCTGGTCCGCCAGGGTGGGCATCTGGCCCGCGTTGATGTGCAGCTCGCCTTTTACGATCTTGTAGTTATAGGTAAACAAGCCGCGCTCGGGAGGCCCCGAGGCCCGCTCACCGTCGGCGTAATACACGCCGCCGTGACACGGGCACATGAACAGCTCCGACTGCGGAAACCAGCGCACCGGGCAACCAAGGTGCGCACAATTAATGGCGAAGACCTGAAAGGTGTCGCCGCTCACATGCCGCACCCAGCAGGGGGTCTTGGCCGTCTCGCCGTCCTGCGGTTGCTCGAATGGATTCACGAAGGTCGCCAGCCGCGTCTGGCCTTCAGGAAACTGGTCCAGCGCGCCAAGGGAAATCCATTTCAGGTAAGCGCTCTTTTTCTTGATGGGCGACAGCACGTATCCGATGACCGGTATGGCGATGGCTGCGCCAACGACTGCGTTGAACGCAAACCCAATGGCCATCAGCACCGTCCGCCGTGTCACTTGTTTCTTCTCACTCATAAACTCTCATCCTTCTTCGCGCTCACGGCTGCGATGGATACGGCTGGCCGGGCGTCTTCTGCCGCTGACTTGAGATCCACGCCACAACGTCGGTCACATCCTGGTCGCTCATGGGGCCGCCGGGAACGCCACGCCAGTCCGGATGGCCGATGTCGGGACGCCCAGCAATAACGATGGCGCGCAGCGACTGGTCGCCGATCAGCGCTAAGTAAGAGCCGTCAGTAATGGATCCCTGTTTCGCATCCTTCTGCTGTACGCCTGTCGTATGGCAGCTGGCACAATGCGCGGTGAACACCTGCTGGCCGTGCGCAACGTCGCCCTTTTTGTCCGTATTGTAGGGCGGAGCGTCGAGTCCCTTCAGGGTGTCCGCCTTGTACCAATGTGATCTCATGCCGTCCACGAGGGCGAAGATCTGGTCGTCAGTTAGCATGCCGCCGGCGCTCTTTGCGAAGGCTGGCATTAGCGTTCCGTCTACGCCAGTAGAAATCGCAGCAGTCAGCGTGCCCTCGTCCACAATCGCCTGATACTCAGGGTTGGCCAGCGCAAGGGACGCGCCATGCGTGCCGTCTGCCCCGTGGCATCCTGCGCAGTTCTCCGCGTAGAGGCGGGAAAAGTCCATGACCTGGTCGGGGCGCTGGGCTTCCGAGCCAACGGCAGGTTTGCCGGTGTGATTGCAGCCGGACAGAACCATGGGCATGGCCAGGCCGCAGAGAATGAGAATACCGCCGCAGAATCCGCGCGCGATCATCAGTGGCGGTCCTCCCCTTCCGGGTGAATGCCGGATGCTTCGATGCCCATGCGCAGCACAAACGGCATTGATTGTCCGGTGCGTATTTTTCCCTGGCGTATGACTACAAGTCCGGCGACGAGACCGAAGGTGACCTGCGAGACAACGAACCAGCCCCAACTGATGCGCGCATCGAGCGCGGGGTTGATCACGCCGAGGGATGAATGCAGCAGCCCTGTCCAGAGCAGCGGAGCGACGACGCCCCCGAGAATAATCGGATGGCGCGGCAGCATGGGCAGCATGGCCCCGTACAAAAGGCCGATCAGAATGCTTCCCGCGGCATGAATGATGGTGGCGATGATGAGCGCCGACAGGTGAAATGAAGCGATTTCCGCCGTTGTTGGGTTGGTCCAATGGGCGACGCCCGCGCCGCCGAGCAGGTTCACCGGATACCAGATGCTGTGTTGGCTAATAAGGCCATAAAGCAGCGCGGGGAAGATCATGGCGATACCCCCCGCGATGCCGCCCTTGATGCCGGAGAGGATGGGGTAAGTTTCGACCGGAAGGTGCGCGCGGTGTTCTTCGCTAACTTCAATGCGGGTCACGTGCGTACGCGTGGAGGCGATTGTGACTTCGTGCGCTTCGACCGGAATGTCTTCATGCGCTTCGTGCGGCAGCACCTGACGGAACCAGCCGGCGCATCCGGAAACGAGCAATACTGCACCAAGAATGCTGATGACGGCGTTGGTGACCAGGCCAGCCATGATTAACGCAAAGCCTAAGGCGAGCACGATGGGCCACGCGGTCGGCGCAGGCAGATGGATCGTGCCGCCGTGCTCGCCTGAAGGATTGGAATGCTCGTGTGCGTCCATGCTTCTCTCTCTATCGGCCAATGATGTAAACCACGGTGAAGACTACGATCCAGACGGCGTCGACAAAGTGCCAGTACAGTGCCAGGACCTGAATGCGCTCGGCGTGCTCTTCCTTCACGTGGCCAGTAATGGTGAACAGCAGCACGATCAAGAGTGCGCACAGGCCGATAGTGACGTGCGAGGCGTGCAGTCCGACCAGCGAATAGAACGTGGTGCCGAAAAGGTTGGTGCTGATCGTCAGTCCGTCGTGGTAAATCAGCTTGTTCCACTCAAACCCGGTGCCGACAAGAAAGATCGCGCCGAGCACAAAAGTCAGCCCCCACCATAGTCCGAAAGTCCGGACCTTGTTTTGCTCAATCGCGCGCTCTGAGAGCCAAATGGTGAGGCTACTCGAGAGCAGGGCGATGGTGTTGAAGAGCGGGACATCGAGGACCTGGCTGGGCGTGGGGCCATAGAGGCTGCGGCCGATGTTGTAGATGTAGGCCACTACAAAAATAGTGAAAATGGCCGACTCGGCAATGATGAGGCAGAGCATGGCAACGCGCCCTTTTGAGGGCTGCACCCACTGCTCATGTTCTGCCTGCGCTACTGTCGCTACTGTGCTCATCACTCGTATTTCCAGTCCGGATCATCCGGATGCTTCAAGTCCCACAGCGGACGGCGGCTCGTGACCACCGGGTCGGTCGCAAAGTTATAGGCAGGCGGCGGAGACGGCGTCGCCCATTCGAGCGTCCAGGCGTCCCAGGGATCGTTTCCGGCCTCCTTGCCCTTGAAGTACGACCAGATAAGATTCCAGGCAAAAACCAGCACCGCGATGGCCTGGATGATCCCACCGATGGAGACGATCATGTTCAGCGTTCCCCATCCGCGGTCGGCGCCATAGGTATAGATGGAGCGAGGCATCCCAAGCAGGCCGGGGATGTGCATCACGTCGAACGTAACGTGGAAGCCGATGATGAAGAGCCAGAAATGCCACTTACCCAGCTTCTCGCTCAACATGCGTCCAGTGACCTTGGGATACCAGTAGTAGATTCCGGCAAAGATGCAGAAGACGATGGCTCCCACCAGCACATAGTGGAAATGCGCGATCACAAAATAGGAGTTGTGCAACTGCCAGTCCCAAGGGGCCACCGCCAGCATGATGCCGGTGAGACCAGCAAGCAGGAACTGAAGAACAAATGCGGTGCAGAACAGCATGGGCGTGGCAAATCGAATCTTTCCGCCCCACATGGTCGCCAGCCAGTTGAAAATTTTGATTCCTGTGGGGATGCCCACCAGCATGGTCGAGAGCACGAAGAACGCATTGCCAACCGAAGTCATGCCGATGGTGAACATGTGATGCGCCCATACGCCGAGGCTCACAAACGCAATTCCTACGGAAGCGGCCACCATTGCCGGGTAGCCGAAAATCGCCTTGCGCGAGAAGACGGGAATGACCTCGTTGGCAATGGCGAAGGCAGGCAGCACCAGCACATAAACTTCAGGATGGCCGAAGATCCAGAAGAAATGCGCCCAGATGACCGCCGACCCACCTGCCTGCGTGTCAAAGAAATGTCCGCCGAGGTAACGGTCGATCAGCAGCATGATCTGCGCGGCGGTCAATGGCGTGATGGCGAGGAGCGCAAGAAACGCGGTGACCATGTTCAGCCATACGAGCAGCGGCAGGCGCATCAGCGTCATGCCCTTGCAGCGCATGCAGAGCGCGGTGGCGATGACATTGACCGCCGCGCCGATGGTGCCGAAACCGGTGACGATGAGCGAGAGCGCCCAGTAGTCCGTGCTGTGGCCGGGCGAAAAGGCGCGCGAAGTAAGCGGCGCATAGGCCCACCAGGTCACGTCAGGAGCATTACCCTGGCCGTAGAGTCCGCCGCCGCCGATAAAGCTGTAATAAAGCAGGATGCCGCCGAAAAATGTCAGCCAGAAACTGAGTGCGTTGAGGCGCGGGAACGCCATATCGCGCGCGCCGATCATCAGTGGGATAAGGTAATTCGCAAAGCCGAAGATGTAGGTCATGCCCACCAGAAACACCATCGTGGTGCCGTGCATGGTGAAGAGGCGGTTGAAGACCTGCGGCGAGATGAAGTGCATATTCGGCTGAATGAGTTGAATGCGGATGGCAATGGCCTCCGCTCCGCCGACGAGCAGGAAGAAGATGGCATAGACCATGTAGAGGATGCCCAGCTTCTTGTGGTCCACGGTGACCACCCAACTGTTCAGCCACTCCAGCACGGCAGCCTGTGACCAGCGCCGAGGGGTGGTCTCAAGCGGGCCGGGAATCGGATAGGTTGAATCTGCCATTGGTCTGTTGCGCTCCTACTTCAAGGTCTCCAGGTACGCGGTTACCTGGTCGAGCTGCTGGTCGTTTAATTGCATAGCGGGCATCAGGGAACCTTCCTTGAAAGTGTCGGGATTCCTGATCCACTCGCGCAGATTTTCTTTGGTATTGGCCATCGCGCCGGAGGCCAGCGTGTCGCGGCTCATCAGGTGCGTCAGGTCAGGCCCGAAGCGCCCTGTTGCCGCGGTCCCGGCAATGGTGTGGCAGTTCATGCAGGCCTGGGTTTCAAAAACATGCCGCCCCTCCGCCACGCTTGCATCATTTACGGCGGGCTGCTGCTGGTTCTTCACCCATGCCGCGAACTGGTCTGGAGTGTCAACGTAGACGCGCAGCAGCATCTTCGCGTGCTCCACGCCGCAGAACTGCGCGCACTGCCCGACATAGACGCCGGGATGATGCGGATCGATCCATGTGCTGTTGACATTGTTGGGGATCATGTCGGTCTTGCCGGCCAACTGCGGCACCCAGAAGCTGTGAATCACGTCAGCAGAGAGCAGCTTGATGTAGGTTGGTGTCGGTGATTCGGGATTGCTTAGAGGCACATGCAGTTCATTGACTGCATGAATGCCGAGTTTCGGGTAATTGAATTCCCACCAGAACTGATGGCCGATGGCGGTTACGTCAAGTGCGGCTTTGGGCTTGGGCGCGTCCTGAATGGCGAAGATCATGCGCGCGGTGGTGAGGAAGAGCACGACGACGATCAATATAGGTATGACCGTCCAGGCCAGCTCTACCTGAGTGGAGCCGTAAATCTGCGCGGGCTCGCTGGTGTCATCCTGTCCATGCTGTCGGAAGCGGAAGATGACGAAGGCGAGCAGTCCGGCGACCGTAACGAAGATGGCGCCGGTGATGGACAGCACAAATAAGGACAGTCCATAAATGGAATTGGCGGGAGTGGATGCCGGGGCAAAAATGCTGGGTGTCGCGCTCGGGCCCTCTGCGAAGGCCGTCTGCCAAATAAAGACCGTTGCCAGCAGGAGCCAGCTTTTGGCAGACAGAAAAACGCACCTAAGGCACTTTGTAAGCATCGTTCCAGACTTCCTTCACCACGCCGAAGGCGGGGAGTTAGGCTAACAGAGCGAAAAGACAAAGCCGAAGTTTTCAGGATGCGCCAGAAGCGAGATTCTAGCACAGGATGCAGCGTTTTCTTCAAAAGACGGCGCAACTGTTATTTCATGAAACAGGGCCGCTGCTTGTGGTTAGCAATTAGCGAATGAATGCGATGTGTTTATGTTAGCAGGAGAATACGTCCGAATCGACGTTGTTGCGCTGAGATGAGAAAAAACTATTCTGAATTGGGCATTCGATTCATCAAGCGCGATCAGGAAGAAGGCGGCGCGCAGTCTTGACCAGCACTGATAGATTGAGCCCGTCGGCGTAGCCTTTCAGAATCGCGCTGCGCAGTAGAGGCATTTTCATCGCGCGAAATCCACGTTGCGGATTTGCATAAAACGATGTCGCAATGCGCTCGGCAATCCCGAGGTTCTGCCGAAGATTTTCCGTGAGACGGACAAAGGATTCTTTCGCGAGCGCTTTTTGGTTGAGGTCGGAGAGAATCGCGGCGGCAGCGGACTGACCGCTGATTACAGCGCCGTAAATTCCCTCGCCAGTCAGCATGTCGACGAAGCCGCCCGCATCTCCGGCCAGAAAGACGCGGTCGCGATCTATATGATGTTGTGCCGCTCCGAATCCGGCATGTTGGCCGATGAAGTTTGCAGGTCGCGCGCTATTCCCAAACCTGTTCGCAATATATGTAGATAAGCGAGTGCGGTTGAGCTTCTCATCAGCGTCAAGGCTGTAGAGCCCGACGTTCACATGGTCGCGCTTGGGAAAAACCCATCCATAACCCGACGCTACTGGAGCGAAGTCGAATACCAGGTCTTCATCCAGAGCATGGCGCGGAATATTGGCTTCAATCGCGAAAGCCTTTCGGAACCAGGGGCTGTCGCTGGTCATGCGCCGCACCTGGCTGTTCACGCCGTCAGCCCCCACGAGAAAGCGTCCGCGCGACACTGTGTCCTGCGTTGTCACGACGACTTCGTCGGCGCGCTCATCGATTCCGGTAATGCCTTGAATGCGCTGAAAGACTGCGCCTGCCTCAATGGTCTTCGCCAGGCAGAAAGCGTCCAGCTCGGACCGCTCGGTCATGACGCAGATTGTCTTGCGGCTCTTCACGGGAATGCGCGAAGAATCCCGCTCTTCCAACACCATGCGGTCAATGCTCTGCCGCACGACCGGCTCGATGGAGTAGCACAGCGCGCGGACGGTCTTCATGGTCAGGCCGCCGGCGCAGGCTTTTATACGCGGGAACTCGGCCTTGTCGAGCAATAGAACGGACTTGCCGGCCGAGGCCAGGTCATACGCGCAGGCGCAGCCTGCCGGACCAGCTCCGATTATGATCGCGTCCCAGACTTTCATTAGTTCCAGATTATTCGATAGCGGTCATTGGCACGCGAATCGAAGCGCGGTAGCGGTCAGAGCGGTAGCGCGAGCACGCCGCTTCTACCGGCGTCTCCTGCGTGGTCATGATGACGCGGGTGATCGAGAGAATGCCGGATTTGCGCGGGATGGTCAGAAGCTCCGACTCTTCTTTCGTCGCCAACTGCGCTTCGATGATCTCGTCCGCATAGCCGACGCGCACGCCATAGCGTTCGCGCAGCGTCTGGTAGAGCGAGTGCCGGCCAAAATCGATGCGGTCGAGGCCGGGAAACTGCTTTAGCGGAATGTGTGAGTCTTCAATCGCCATCGGGATGCTGTCGGCCAGTCGAAGACGGCGCAGGTGCAGCACCTTGTCGTTAGTATCGAGCTTTAACCGCTGGCGAAGATCTTCGTTAGGCGCGCGGACAGCCTGGTCGAGCAGCTTCGAGCTTGGCTTCATGCCGCGCTGCCGCATCTCCTCGGTAAAACCCTGCAGGTGCATGATATTTTTTTCGAGCTTGGGGCGAGTCACAAATGTGCCGCGGCCCTTTTCGCTGAATGCGTAACCGCTGGTCTTCAACCCATGCAGCGCCTGGCGCGCGGTCATGCGGCTTACCTGGTAGACACGCGACAACTCCTCTTCTGAGGCGAGAGGGTCACCCTCGGACAATTCTCCCGTCTGGATCTTCTCCATGAGGGCGCGCTGGATCTGGAAGTAAAGGGGAATAAATCCATTCTTGTCCAATGGATGAAATGTTGATTCGCTGGTCGTACGGCTCTTAGGCACCTTTGCTCCTCGGTTCGCAGATTAGCAGGGCATAAGTATTTGTAATACGAACGATTGTCCTGTGCATTGCGCTCAATCGTTTAATATGCTGCCAAAATATGACTACATCCGGGACATTTCCGGCCAGCTTAAAAAACAAGCTGATCGTTTCCTGCCAGGCTCTCCCTGGCGACCCGCTTGACGATACGGACACGCTGCGCCGCATTGCGATTTCCGTTCTGCGCGGCGGGGCCGGCGGCCTGCGCGCGAATGGGCACGACTGCATCGCCGCTTTCCGCCGGGAAACGAGCCTGCCCATCATCGGCATCCTCAAACAATTTGAAAAAGGCACACCAAACATCACTCCCGACTTTGCCTCGGCCAAGATCGTCGCAGATGCCGGGGCCGACGTTATCGGCGTAGACTGCAGCGCCGGACGTTTTCCGACGGCCGAACCCTGGCCGCAATTGCTTTCCCGAATCCGGCAGGAACTCCGCTTGCCAGTCCTGGCCGACATTGCCACTCTCGACGACGCCCGCGCCGCCGAGCAGACCGGGGCAGATGGTGTGGCAACAACTATGTTCGGATACACCCCGGAAACCGCTGGACAGCGGTCGATTAACTGGACGCTAGTAGAAGAACTGGTCAAGTTCGTTCACCTCCCCGTCATTGTCGAAGGCCACATCCACCATCCAGAGGAAGTCCGCCGCGCCTTCGACCTGGGCGCCTTCGCAGTGGTTGTAGGCGCCGCCATCACCCAGCCGGGGGCGATTACCACGAGGTTCGTAGCGGGCATTGGAGGTGACTAGCTACTTCGCTTTATAAGCCAACCAGTACAGTTGTCTATACAGTATAGGCAAATCTAACGCCAAGTCCATTGCAAAATTCAGCCGTTTAACCCGAGAACGGTGACGCCCTCGTGTTTTGCCGGTCGATTGTTCGAGAGTATTTTTCCTTAGTTGGGTTCAAGCATCATAGACAAGTAGCGAGGCGCATCTGTGAAGACCAAAATTGGACTCATCACATGCCTGCTGTTCGCGCTGGCGGTTGCTCTGCCAGGTCAGAGTCAACCGGGTTCTGACCACTACGAGAAAAAAGCCCGTAGCGCCGGTGGTGAGGTTGCCAGCGACAGCGGGGATATCGGCAAGGGCGCCGCTAAAGGCGCCGGCAGTTTAGCGACTGGTACGGGAAAAGGCGCCGTAGACCTGGTTACCCTGCATCCGGTGGATGCGGTGACGTCGGTTGGAAAAGGCGGCGCATCCGCCGGCAAGGAAGTAGCCGTCGGCACGACGAAAGGGACCGCGAAGATCGCCAAAGGCATCGGCAAGGGGATCAAGCACATCTTCTAGTCGTGAGCGTGACTATACTCCGTGCACATCGGGTGACTCATTGCTCCATTTGCGACGCGTGCTGCCAAGGCCCTGGCGGTCTTCAGCGGATGCATCCAATTTGTCCTGCTGGTTGGCAAAGGAATGATCGATCGTGGATTGCAGCCTCCTCTGCCATTCGCGAAGCGCGGAATGACGCTCTTCAGGCAAGATGGAAATGAGCTCGGCAACGAGTGCCTTCATGCGTCGCATGACCTGGACGCTGCTTGCACCATAAAGGCAAATTTCATCCAAGGCGAGACGAAGAAAATCATCCCATGCCGGGAAGTTGATTAAGAGCCGGAGATTGCCAGCCGCATCGCAGAACGATCCGATTTCCAGGCGACGGCGACCGAGGCGGTTGAGAAGATCTTCAATCTGGTCGAGTGCTTGTACCGCAGTGGTGGGATCATTGATTGCCGGCGACAGGGCTTTGATTGCAATGTCCACAAGTAGACGGATGGCATACTTGGGGTCTTGCTCGAAGGTGCGCTCGGCGCCGAGTCTGATCGCGAGTCTCAACCTGTCTTCGGGAATCGGCTTGCCCACACCCAAAACTCTGAGAACGGGTATGCCTTCCAGAGCGGCGTCACCCACTGACGCGACTAATTCAATGATGCACCCGTTCCTGGTGGCGATACCGACCAGAGCAGGAATGTCCACCGCCTGGATAATGCGTGGCTTTCCGCAGTGGAGAAGAGTCTGAAAACATGGTGCCTGGGTGATCTCTGTTGAAGTCTGAGATGGAAGCGTCTCAAGTGGCGGGTAGAGATTCTCTATAATTTCGCGTCCCTGATCCGCCGTGAAAATGAGCATGCGGTTTACCTGAAGCATGCCCACTCGCTGAATCAGGAAAATGAACATAACCACGCTGACAATAAGTAACGCCGTCACGAAAACTGTGCCCGAAAGCGGAACCCCGCCAGAACCGCTCCGGTCGACCCAAGCCAAGGCTGCAATGGCATAGAGAAAAGTCGCCGTAAATACGCCCAGGGAATGGGACACGACCGGATCTCGTGCAATCCAGAGAACTAGTCTAGGGGAATAGGCGGTCGCGCTGAATTGCACCATCACGAAAGTGAGAGAAAAAACGATGCCTGTCAGCGCGATCATGCCGGAAGCAACTGCCGAGTAAATGCCGATCGCCGCATTTACGCTGACGGTAGAAACCAAGCCGGGCAAGACGTTGTATGCGAGTCGGGGAACAGTAAAACCTACGACCAGGGCCGCAGTGGCATACAACAATGGAATCAGCCAGGCAGCGACACTGTAATGGCGCGATTTCAGTGCCATTAGCCTCCTTATTTCAAAAAGTGCGACTGATTTACGCTGTAGCTCTGGAGAGGGATCGACCTATGGTTTGTTGAGGTCGTCGTCCTTGTAATACTTCGTGCCCTGCAGGGTTACCTGGAGTGCGAGACCATTCTTGGTAATCTGGTAGACCCATACATTTGGAGCAACTTCCACCGCTCCGGAATAAGCCTCACCCTTCGAACCCGCCTTGGCAGCAGCGTCTGTTTGTGCCGAACCCGACCAGCCTGAGTTGAGAAAATCTGCCAATGCCTTACCGGTCTCGAATAGGAAGATCACCCGATAATCTTTTACGCCGATGCCCAGACCAGCGCCGGCCGAAATCATCTTCATGAACGTTTCCTGCCTGGTCTTGTTGTTGACGGCGATTCCTGCGCCGCGCGCCGTACTCAGTAGCAACAGGTTCGTTCCCATGTTGTTGAAAACGGCGTATCCGGACGCTTTCTGGATGGCCGCCTGAGACGTCGGTTGCAGCTTGTACAAATCCTGCAGGGTTTGGGCTGCCATCTTACGACTCTTGTCCCTCTTCTGATCGGGTGAATCCGCTGCACTCGTCAAACAAGAGAGCAAAAAGGCCGCCACAAGAACTGGAGTCACTCTTCTGAGTTGCATCAGCGCCCTCCCTACGGCTTCTTATGTCCCAGCAATCCACCTACACCTTTGGCGAGTGCACCTCCTGCCGGTTGTCCCTTGGCAACATTACCGAGTTCACCCTTTGCCAAGCCTACGGCTATTCCACCCACGTCCGGAACGAATTTCGGGCTTGAGGTGGTTCCTTCGATCGCGAAGGGAATTCCGTTCTGGCCGCCGCTTATTCCGGCAACTTTCGTTAGCCCACCCGCCATTCCCCCACTCAGGTTGGCCACCATCTTGAAAGCCAGTGCATCAGCTGGACTGATGGTTCCCGCCCCCGTGACGACACCGATCGCTGGCACCGTGAGATTGATGTTATTTGCCTGTGTGCCCTCCGGCCCTACGCGTGCATCGAGGCTGGCGTTTTGTATCGATGTGTCGCGGCTCGATGCAGCTTTGCCACTAAATGCCGACAGTGCTCCCAACTTCGCCCCCAGGTCAAAGTTGGCCAACTGGCTGTTGGCGAGCCGGACTGGTCCTGTGATCACCAGTTTGTCCAGCGTTCCTGTGATTCCGAGTTCCGCCGATAGCGTCCCACCTTTCAGTTGTGATCCTGACGGAAGGACCACCCCCATCGCCGGCAACATGGCCTGCAGTTCATCTACCGGCATGTTGGGCGCATTAAGTTTCAGGTTGACTACTTCTGCCTCGCCCTGGGTTTGAAAAGTTCCCGTCAGATGCGCTTGCGCTTTGCCGATAGCAATATCGCCCTGGCTGATGGTTCCACTCTGCCTGTCGAGATCGAGATCGACGCTTTGCCGGATGGTTACCGTTTTCGGAGCCGGGGTGCCTTTAGGCGAGAATTTCATCTTGTTGCCGGTGAATAGACCCACGAGTTTAGCCTGGCTACCATTGGAATTCAGCGTCCCATCAAAGTCCGCAATTCCTGCAATGCCGCTGGCAGGGTCAATCATGCCCAAGCCAGCGATGTTCATGTTGCTCACCTTTACCGTCGTCTCCAACGGAGTCTTGGAGGCGTCCGCAGCATTGATGGGACCTGCTTTCCCCGAGATGCTGGCATCACCGCTTCCGGGCAGCTGCGCTGTTAACTCGAAGGGGAACTGCGAGGTGAAAGAGAAATTCGTAACCGTGATGTTTACATTATTGTAGATTGCCGGCTTGGCGGCAGAGTTTGCCTTGCCTACAGACAACCTTCCGTTGCTCACTTTCAGTTTCGCTATCGAGAAATTCGCCGGTTTCGCTCCTTCGCTTTTCGCGGGCTCACTTTTCGTGGAAGCTCCACCGAGGCTCGAGAAATTCCATTTTCCGTTTGCAGCTTTTAGCAACATGATCTGCGGTTCGTCGAGCGTGATGTCAGTTACGTTGAGTTGCTTCGAAAAGATCAGGGGTATCAGTTCAACCCCGATCTTCAACGATTTTGCCGTCACAAATGGCGACTTGCTGAATGCGGGATCGTCGGCGATAGCGATGTTCTCCGCGCCAACGCTTCCCGAGAAGATCGACAGGCTCAGATTCCCGACGGTGACCTGGCGTCCCAAGGCCGCGCTTGCCTCCGACTCCACCTTTGGCCGGAAACTGTTCACATTAATGAAGAGCGGAAGCAGGATCAGGATCAGTACCAGAACCGCGAGCGCGATTCCACCGATACGCAAGTAGCGACGCTTGGCACGCTGCTCCTGCTCTGAGCCCGAAAAGACAGCCAGCCGCTTTAGTCGCGAGAAGTCCATTGAATCCGATAAGTATCGGGGGGCAGGGAGTGGCAGAGCAACTAGCAAAATTGACAGCAGACAACCGCAACACCTCAAAGTAACGTGTTTGCCAGCGCCGGAAGACGACAAACCGCAACCATCGATGTTCCTCGTCGCTGTAATCGATGGAGGTTAATGACGTCTTCAAGACCCTGCGCGATACGGATGATGACCACACCATTTGGTGGTGGCCTCATTCAGCGCCCCAGTTTCACCAAGCCGACCCTTGGGGTAGGAAAGTCGGTGCTTGCTGACTTCCACCCTAGAGGGGACTCTTCGTTGCAAGGCGAATCAGGACTTTCACTTAGCAAGTTTCTGCGGCGAGGCTTTATGCAACTCGGATAGTAGAACCTGAGCGGATGCAGGTGCCTGTACGCTTCCCGAAAAGATCTCCGGTCCTGAGACTTTCTTCCCGTATACCTTCTCGTTATCGCCATCATCAGGGCCTAAAGAGGTTCCGCTGAGCGAAACGCCACCAAAAACGCCTTTCGCACGGGAGTAGGAAAGCATCTGGGCTTGCATCGTAGCAGTCGTTGAAGCTTCCGCATCGCGCCCGACAGGACCAGCCGCAACGCTGGCATCCCCACCGAGCTTGGCCCTGCCTTTCATCACCGAGCGCGCACCGTCGGAATTCATCACGAGGACGACGAAGTCCGTTGCTTCTCCGCCAATCTGGAGACCGAAGCTTCCACCGCTGGACTGCATCATGATCGGTGAGCTCCATTTGCCATTAAAGTTCGCACCGCTTCGGCAGCTCATGACTCCTTTGCCGTATTGGCCTCCGACGATGAGCCCGGCCTTTTTCACCGATGGCAGTATGATGATGCAATCGGCCTTGTTCAGCAGGTTTTGGGGTATGCCAGGGTTCCCGGTGATAAGCTCCTGAAATACCCGACCGGCGTCGGTGATTCTTTCGCTTTCACTATCCGCTCGCGCTACCAATGAGACGAAGCACAGAGCCGCAGTGATAAGGGTGAATACCGCCCTCGTGAGTCGATAGCAAGTCTTTTGTTGGATCATAGCAATCTCCTTCCAATTCCGTGGATGGGGACTGCAATTATTCGCGATGCGTTATCGCGAACAATGACAGCGAATCGTTGAAGATGGCCCGGCACAAGTATAAGCCTAGATTTGCTCTCCGAGGATGCACGAGTTGTACCTAGACGAAACGGGTGGTTGTGATAGCAGGGAGATAGTTCAGCAAAAAGGAGATGCGATTCACCTTGAAATAGGTCTAAAATCATTTGCTAGCGCCGGAAGACGACAAACCGCAACCATCGACGTTCCTCGTCGCTGTAATCGATGGAGCTTAATGATGTCTTCAAGACCTTGCGCGATACGGATGATGACCACACCATTGGTGATGGCCTCATTCGTTCTTGTCTGCTGCTTGACAGGATGTCTCCATTCCAAGATGGGGCCGCAGTCGCTACCCCACGATCGTGCCGCATACAGCGCCTCCCTCTCCGATTCCTGGAAAGAGGAGACACTGTTGAACATCGTTAAAAAACGCTACATCGACCCGCCTATCTTTGTTGATGTGGGAAACATTGTGGCCAGTTACACGCTGGCACAGACCGGAATGGTTGGCGGAACAATCACGCCGAGTGGAGGCAGCAATGCGACGCTGGGTGGTACGGTAGGGTTGTCCAACAGCCCGACAATTACCTACACTCCGTTGACCGGTAACGCCTACATCAAGGGGCTGATCACCCCCCTGGCGCCCGAGGAGCTATTCACAGCCATGCAGAATGGCTTGCCCGCCGATTCAATTCTGCTTGAGACATTCACATCCATCAACGGCCTGAGAAATCAAAGCGTCAGCCTGAACGGCATTAGGCCCGCTGACCCCGACTTTCATCGAGTGAGGGCACTGATGCGAGACATTCAGCTCTCAGGGGCCGTCAGGCTCTATGTCAAAGAGAACGCGAGCAAGGAGACGACCGAGATCCTTACGCTTCGTACCAAAGACATCCCAGCCGAGATTCAGGCTGATATTGCTGAATTGCGGCGGTTGTTGCATTTGAACCCAGCGGTCACGGAATTTCGGCTAACATCCGCTCCGTTGCCCTCCAGCGATACAGAAGTCGCAGTCCAGACACGCTCAATCATTGAATTGATCAAGGATATGGCGGCGCAAGTGGAGGTTCCCCCGGAGGATCAAGCCCAACACAAGGCATTCCCAGGCTTTGAGACCGGACACGACGTGCCAGGGATCACCCCGATCATTCGTGTACGAAGCTCAAAACAGAAACCAAACGACCCCTTTGTGACTGTTCGTTATCGTAACAATTGGTTCTGGATCGACGACGACGATCTTGTTTCGAAGATGTCTTTTGCACATTTGTTGCAGTTATTCACCATGATCGATACAGGTCCTCGGCAAAATCTACCTGTGGTCACAATTCCGGCACATTAATCGACAGCAAGAGGCGGGAGTCCATTTCTCAAGCCTATTGCCGTCGGATAATTTGGGAGTTGTTTCACCGCGGATGGAGTGTAGGATTGAATCGAATCAATGGCTGAGTGAGGGTATTGTTTTCGGGAGAGGCGAATGTCTCAATGGAGCATATCCCGACTCTTTCCTATCAGCGGCTGGTTGCCGAATTGCTCGGCTGCGTCGACACGGCTGGATATCCTCGCCGGAATTGCACTGGCCGGTCTTCTTGTGCCTGAGGGAATGGCTTATGCAGGCATAGCGGGGGTTCCCCCACAGATGGGATTGTATGCTGCGGCAGCAGGCATGTTTGTTTATGCCGTTTTTGGCACATCCCGTCAGCTTGCAGTTACTTCAACTTCATCTTCCGCAGCGATGCTCGCAGCTTTGGTATCGCCTCTCGCAGTGGGTGACCCCGCGCAATATGTCCTGCTTGCTTCTGCTACAACCGTTGCGGTTGGCCTCATTTTCCTAGCTGGAGGATTGCTGAAGCTGGGGTCTGTATCCGAGTTTATTTCGAGGCCAGTCCTCAAAGGCTTTGTCTTTGGTCTGGCCCTTACCATCATGGTGAAGCAGGCGCATAAACTCACGGGTATTTCGGGAGGTCAGGGAAATTTCTTTCATCAGACCTATCATGCTCTGGCTTCCATTCAACAAATGAATCCCTGGACATGCGCAGTCGGTGCGGCGGCGATAGCGGTAATGTTTCTTCTCGAAGTATTCGCTCCTCGAATACCGTCGGCGCTGGTGGTGCTGGTACTCGGTGTTCTGTCTGCTTCGTGGCTTGGTCTGAAACAGCATCATGTCGAGGTTGTCGGCACAATTCAAGCAGGCATGCCTTCGCTGCGACTGCCAAGGATAGGCGAAGACAATCTGGCGGCAATCTTTGTGGGGTCCATCGGGATTGTGCTCGTGCTAACGGCTGAAGCGCTTGCGGCGGCTCGCACCTTTGCCTCAAAACACAAGTATGAAATTAATCCGAATCAGGAACTTTGCGCCATGGGTGCGGCCAACATTGCGTCGGGCCTGGTCGGAGGGATTGTAGTAGGCGGAGGCATGTCCGGCACAGCGGCCAATGATAGCGGGGGTGCGCGCACGCAGTTCTCGACCATTACATCCTCAGTGTTTGTGGGCGTCACGCTCGCATTCCTGCTGCCTCTGATCAGCAATTTGCCCGAGGCGGTTCTGGGCGCAATTGTCGTTCATGCCGTAGCTCACCTTGCAGATATTGGCACGCTCAAGTACTACGCCAGGCTACGCACCGGCAGTATCTGGATTTCGCTGATTGCATTGGTTGGCGTCCTGCAGATGGGGATTCTCAAAGGGCTGATTTTCGCGGTTGGCATAACACTGGTCATAGTGATGTGGAAGCTAAGTATTCCGCAGGATTCCGTACTCGGAAGATTGCCTGGTTCGCCTGGAAATTTCATAGATGTCGAGCGTCATCCCGAGGCCGAGCAGATTCCGCATCTCTTGATCGTCAGACCCAATGGCATGCTCTTCTTCGCAAACGCGAATCGTATCCACAACCGCTTGCGTGAATTGACCAAACCAGCGGGAGTGCCACTGCATGCTGTTCTGATCAACCTTGAAACCACTCCGGAAATAGATGTCACCAGCCTGGAAATGCTGGAGCAACTTCGCACCGAATTGAGAGAGTCAAATATCGTGCTCTATCTTGCGCGTGTCACGGACAGAGTCCACGATCTTCTGGATCGCAGCGGATTTACGGATCGATTAGGCAAGGATCGAATCTTCCCGGGAGTCGATTCAGCCGTCAACGCCTTCCTCGAAAACAGTATCTCCGAGACTGTATCTCTGGCGCAGACGAATCATGCTTAAAGCAGACTGTACGTCTCCATTTGATGGCGTAGTGTGGGCCTCTCACCATGAGCAACCCGCGAAGGTGCGGATTGGTCCAACCTCTCTAGTTGTACATACAGGTTGGGATGCGAGAGAATAGGGCTGCACACATTCCCTGAGGGAACTAAAAGGACGGCCATGCCGCGCAACTTTCCGCACGCCATGCTGCGTGAGATTTACGAGCAGCCCGAAGCTCTTGCCGCCACTATCCGCAATTACGTCGCCGATGGCGCGCTCAACCCGGAGGCATTTGCCGCCGTCGCCGAAGCGTTGCGCGGGCACCAGCGCGTGGTGATTGCCGCCAGCGGATCGAGCCGCCACGCCGGCCTTGCGGGCGAGATTATGCTCGAAGACCTGGCCGGGCTGACGGTCGACGTGGAGTACGCCAGCGAATACTGCTACCGCTCGACCCACACGCTGCAGGACCCCGGCGTTATCGTCATTTCGCAATCGGGCGAGACCGCCGACACATTGGCCGCGCTGCGCGAAGGCAAGTCGCGCGGACTTTCGACAGTTGCTATTACCAACAATGCCGAATCAACGATGTCGCGCGAGGCCGCGGCTTCGCTGCCGACGGTGGCCGGGCGGGAAAAGGCGATTCCGGCGACCAAGAGCTTTACCACGCAGCTTGTGGTGCTCTATCTGCTGACGCTTTCCATGTCGCGGCTGCGCGGCAGGATGACGGGCCACGCTGTTTCAAATCTGATTGCGCAACTGGAAGAACTGCCGCGGCTGCTGGAGTCGTCGCTGGAGGGCTGGGAAAAGCACCTGCACGCGGTCGCCGAGCATACGCGCAACGCGCGCGGCTTTCTCTACCTGGGACGCGGAATTCATTACGCCATTGCTCGCGAAGGAGCGCTTAAGCTGAAGGAATCGGCGTATGTGCAGGCCGAGGGCTACCCGGCGGGCGAGTTGAAGCACGGTCCGAACGCGCTGGTCAGCAAAGACGCGCCGCTGGTGATGATTGCCACGCAGGACCGCGGCGATCCGGATTCCATTCTGCGTTATGAAAAGACGCTGCAACTGATGAAAGACATGCAGGCGCAGGGCGCTGAGATTGTGGCGCTGGCGTCAGAAGGCGATGACGAAGTGCCGAAGCTTGCGCACTTCGCGGTCCCGGTGCCGCATGCCAGCGAATACCTGCTTGCGATCCTCGAAGTTGTTCCTCTGCAGATGATGGCGTACTTTACCGCCGTGCTGCGCGGCATCGACGTGGACAACCCGCGCAATCTGGTGAAAGCCGTCGTCCAAGAATAAACTGGACGCATAGCCATGCCGGAGCTGCGACAAATCGTAGAGCTGTGGCGCGCGGCGCAGGCCGGGAACGAAGAGGTCTGCCTGGCTACTGTTGTGCGCGTCGAAGGCTCGTCGTATCGCAAGCCGGGAGCGCGCATGCTGCTCACGCGCGGCGGTCGGCGCGCGGGAACGGTCAGTGGCGGCTGTCTGGAAGCCGAGGTCATGAAGAAGGCCTGGTGGCTTACTGAAAACGGGCCGATGATCCAGCGTTACAGCAGCTTTTTCGATGATGATTCTCCTGCGCCGTATGGGCTGGGCTGCGGCGGTACTGTATATGTTCTGCTGGAACGCGGCGAGGCTGCTCACGCGGTGCTGAATGCGCTGGACACGAACCTGAGCGCGCGGACTCCATTTGTAATTGTTACGGATACAGATCATGCATTGACGCTGCTGGTGCAGCCTCAGGATGGAGATACGGTATTCCGGTCGCCCGCGTCTGCGGCTTTATCGGATATTAGTGATCTGACAATACGCGCGTTTGATGCGCGGCATTCTTTCTACGCGACGCTTGGCGCAACCGAAGTCTTTGTTGAATATGTCCCCACATGTGCGGCGTTGACGATTTTCGGAGCGGGCGATGACGCGAAACCGCTCGCGGACTTCGCACACACGCTGGGATGGCATGTGACTGTCGCCGACGGGCGCTCGCAACTGGCTCGCGGCGAACGCTTCCGGCAGGCGGACCGCACCGTTGTGCTTGACTATGACCAAGCTGAGCCGTTGTGGGAATTATCTATCGACGCTGAGGACGCTTTCGTTTTGCTGACGCACAGCTATGAGCAGGACCGGGCGATCCTGCGGCAGTTGCTCCCGCACAAACCGAAGTATCTGGGCGTTCTCGGGCCGCGTCAGCGCACGGAACGGCTGGTAGGAGAGATTGCCGCGCAGTTGGACATGACTCCTGAAGAATGCCTGGCTTGTTTGTATGCTCCGGTGGGATTCGACATTGGCGCACACACGCCGGAAAGCATTGCGCTTTCTATCGTGACGGAAATCGTTGCGGTGCGGAATGGGCGGCAGGGCATGTCGCTGAAGAAGCAGTTGCGCGAGCACATCCATACCGCTCTTAACCATGTCTAATGCCGCGGCGCCGTCTAGCTGCGGGGCCATCGTACTCGCAGCGGGGGCTTCTACCCGGCTGGGCCAACCAAAACAACTATTGGAGATCGATGGCGAGAGCCTGTTGCGTCGCACGGTAAGGCTTGCAGCGAAGGGCGGCTGCAGCCCGATCTTTGTCGTTCTTGGATTTGAATCCGAGCGCATGTCCAAGGAGCTTCACGATCTGGAAGCAAAACCGGTGCTCAATCCGGATTGGCAATCCGGCATGGCTTCATCGCTGCGCAGCGGAATCCGCACGATGATGAACGAGACGCCCGAGCCGCAAAAAACATTGATCCTGCTCTGCGATCAGCCATCTCTCTCGGTAGACATTCTCTCCCGCCTGCTGCGCGTCGGAGCAGAAAAGAACTCCCTGATCACTGCATCGAGCTACGCTGGCCGATTCGGCGTACCTGCCATCTTCGACAAGCAGCTCTACCCTGATTTATTAAAAGTCGCGGGCGATCAAGGCGCGCGCCTGGTAATCCAGCGCTTCTCCGGTCAAATTTCCACCATCGAATTTCCCGGCGGCGGCATCGATATTGACACACAGGAAGACCTCGCGAATCTCGATTGGGTTCACACCGGCGGATGAGGTATCGTCGGAGAAGAGTATTCGATGCGAGCTGCGGAACTCATTGGTCCTCAGACATTCCGGCTTGTCGAGATGCCGTTTGAAGATCCCGCGCCAGGCGAAGTGCAGGTCCGGATCGAGGCCGTAGGCATCTGTGGCTCCGATCTACACGCCTACTCCGAAGGCGCTGTGGGCAGCACTCCCAATGTTTATCCCATGGTGCTCGGGCACGAGCCCGCGGGAAGGATCGTGAAGACGGGTGCCGGTGTTACAGGACTCGCGGCAGGCGACCGCGGCGCGCTTGAGCCCGCGCTTTACTGCTATCACTGTGAATTCTGTTTGAGCGGTCACCACAACGTGTGCGCGAACATCCGCTTCCTGAGCAACCCTCACCATCCTGGTTTTTTTCGTGAGTTGATCAACTTGCCGGCTGCCAACTTCCTTCCCATTTCTGACAGGATGTCGTTCGATGAAGCCACTCTGGCCGAGCCTCTCGCGGTTGCTCTGCATTCTCTGCGCCTCGCATCAATCCAGCCGGGCGAAACGGTAACCGTTATCGGGGCTGGACCCATCGGACTTCTGACGATTGCCGCGCTCCGGACTGCGAGGGCAGCACGAATCTGGGCTGTGGAACCGCTGGCGCATCGCCGCGAATTGGCCAGAGGAATCGGCGCAGATGTTGTACTCGAACCCGGAGAAGCCGTTGAGGAAATCCTCAGAAATACAGGTAGGCGCGGTGTTGATTGCGCGATTGACTGCGCAGCCGGAGAACATACCACCAGCCAGGCGATTCAGATGACTCGCAACGCTGGTCGTGTCGTACTGACAGGCATCCATTCCACGCCCTTTGTATCGCTGGATGGGTCAGCGATGAGGCGTAAGGAACTCACCATTTTCAACGTGCGCAGATCGAACCATGAGACACCCGAGGCTCTGGAGTTACTCGATGCACATGCTGATTGGTTTGCGCCTCTGCTTACACACAGACGGGAGATCGGGAAGATCGATGAGGCCTTCGCCATAGCAAGTGGATATCGCGATGCCGTAGGAAAGATGATCGTCAGGCCTTGAACGGATCACGGCCCAAATCACGAGACAGGCTTCTCTCCCCTGAAGAACCACTCCACACCATACCGGTCGGTCAGCCGGCCATACGCTCCGAATGGCATGTCCCGGAGGTCGACCAGAAACTCTCTGTCTGCGCCGTCTGACAGCTTGTCGAAGATGCCCCGGAGATCATGAAATTCTGTGCAGGTGACATACATCGCCGTTGTGTTCCCCTGTTGCGGTTTTCGTGTGGGGTGCAGCCAATCCGTGGCAGAAAACTCAATCGCGGCGCTTTTCAGATATGCATTCACGATCTTATGGTGCTGCGTCGCGGGAAACTGCTCCTTCATCGGAGTGTCCCCGAGTCGCGTCAGGGTCAGATCGGCGCCGAAACAGGCGGAATAGAACTTCATGGCCTCGGCGCAGTTTCCGTCAAAAAGCAGGAACGGAGTCAAACGAAGCATGTCTTCCTCCCATCGGAAGAGGGTCTCTACATTTACGAAGCACCATTGTAGCTGCGCCTTCTACTCTGTAAAGCAAATCGGCAATCACAGGACTGATACCATGCCAGTCATGAATAAAGTTGCCCCATTCCTCTGGTTCAATGACAACGCCGAAGAGGCCGCCGAGTTTTATCTGAGCGTCTTCCCGCACGCACGCAAGCTCGACGAGCTGCGCTCCAAAGGCGTCGGCCCCTGGCCCGCGGGCAAGATTGCAACCATCACGATTGAGCTTGAAGGTCAGGAGATGGTCTTTCTCAACGGCGGCCCCGCGTATCAACTCAATCCCGCCTTCTCGTTCTTCGTCTGCTGCGACTCGCAGGAAGAGATCGACAGCTACTGGGACAAGCTGGTCGAAGGCGGCAAACCCATGGCCTGCGGCTGGCTCACAGACCGCTTCGGCCTGTGCTGGCAGGTTGTGCCGCGCAATATCGGCGAGTTGATCAGCCACCCCAAAGCCATGGAAGCCATGATGGGGATGATCAAGATGGACCTGCCCGCGCTGGAAGCCGCCGCACGGGAGAACTGAAGGAAGCCAACAGGACGAGAGAGGGTCGCGTAGAAATTGGGCCTGAATAAGGGAAGTGGAACTCACTGGGAGGTTGCGTTTTTCGTCATTCCGCGACCAGAATGAAGTTTAGAGGTGGTAGAGACAACTCTCGATCAAGTCCTGCCTTCCCTCCCTAGGAGGGAGGTAAGCAAATGAATGATGCGATAGCTCCGATTCGCCTCGCATATCAATTGCGGCAGCAATCGCAGAAGGTCCGCACCGATTCCATTCGCGCGCAAATTATCTCTGCACTTAACATTTGCGACCTTTTGGAAATGAAATCGAAGTGGGGTTCGATTGAGTCCGTTCGTCATAGCATGTCCACGCTTTGGCGACACGTCGAGGTAGTCAGACGCCATATCCACGAGCCTGACCACATTTCGCCGGATGCCACAGAAAAACTTCTGAGGCTGCTTGCTCAACTGGATAGCAGAGTGCGTCATCTTGATGAATCGCTTAAGGCGTCCAGCACAGTCGAAACAGCATTTGCTGCCGGAGGCCAACGTCTTGCAGATCGCCAGATTTCAGTGCGCCCAAAATCTCAACGCTCGCCATCGGCTCCCAGGAGCAAAGCCCAGCAACTCTGCGGCATAAAAGAAAGGTCCCCCCATGTGTGAAAGTTCAGCATCCAAACCTATCGGGCAACCCAATGAGTCCAATCGAAGAAATCCAGGAACAGGCAAATGCGGTAGTCATTGATTTTCTGTTGATTGATTCACAAGCGGCGCTAACCTTCCTTAGCAGGGCGGAGGATGATTCAGCCAGGGAAGCGGACCGTGGGCGCAGGTTTCAGGCCGCCAGCGATGCCTACAACACCATCGTGGAGCTTCTTCCGCGCACGACCTTGACTCGGGGGCAGTATGAGTTTCTGATGAAAAGGCTAACCGTCCTGCGTGAGCGACTGAATCGCCATTTTGGCGATCTACCGGACGTACCGGAAGGCAGCATAGAGGTCGCGGGGGTTCGTGCGACTGCGAATGATGCAGTGCTTACGTGCTGGAAGGACATTGCGAATTATCTCGGTAGAGGCGTCCGTACTGTGCAGCGTTGGGAGCAGATATACGGACTCCCCGTGCGTAGACCGAAGGGGGCAGCCGCAAAAAGCGCAGTCATCGCTCGCGTTGCTGATCTGAAGGCATGGCTGGAGTCAGACTGGTCGAAGAGAAACTGGCAGGGCCGACGAGATGTAAAGCCCGTGAGCGCGCAAGATCCGTCAGTGGACGATGGCGTTCGGACCACTGCGCAGCTGCGGAATCACCATCGTGAGCTCGTATTTGACACCCTAGAATTTTTGCAGGCTCTGGCTGCCGGATGTGCTCAGTTGCGATCTACCAGAATCGCGGCAGCTGCCACTCGCCAGCAGCGAAGAAGGATGTGAAGTTTCGGGTAGGAAATTGCGCCTGAACCCGGGACAGGCGAGCCGCCTTTTGCCGTCCGGAAAACCTGCTGCTTCTGGATCCTCTGAACTGCGATTTCAATATCCCACCATCGGCGATTTGTGGAGAAGCTGCAATCCTGTAAAGCGGGAATCAACAGTAGGGCGCATCGTCGGCAGTGGAACTGCCCCACTCAAGCCAAAACCAGGCTTGAATGGGCCACCCGGCCAGCGGTGACAACCCAAGTTCCAAAGACCTCTGCTTTTTCACTCCGGTGAAAGTTTGATGAAAGGCGCGCTTCCTGGGCGATCCGTGATCCGTAGAATCAACGAGTTGCGGTTGTGTTTCCAGCTGTGCGAAAAAACGCGGATGGGCAACCTGTATCCGGTACTTCGCCTCTGAGCAGGTACTGCGTTCCTGAGCAGGTCCTGCGCTTCTGTCAGGAGGGGCGAAGAAGATTCCTCGAGGACGCTTGACATTCGTTGACAGGGCGATCGTCTTAACTGAATGCAAGTGAATAGACAGAAAGGAGGAGGAATAATGAAAAAAGGCAATCAGCTTCAAGGGACTATCCCACTTCTCATGGCGGCAGTCCTCTGTGCATTCACCCCCGGCTTACCTGCCCAAGGTAGCAACAACCAAGATCAGAGCCAACAGCAACAGGAGCAGCAAAGCAAAACATTCACGGGTAAGATCCTCAAGCTCCAGGACGGAAAGTACGCTCTGGTTACCGGCCAAACGACGGACGGCCACTTATCCGGACACTTCCTTGACAACCAGGATGAAGCGAAGAAGTACGACGGCAAACAAGTGAAGGTAACCGGAACGCTGGAAGCTGCAAACAACACGATTCACGTAACCAAGATTGAAGCCGCATAGTCACTGATACCCCCAGACGTTGCGTGAAAGGAGAATGGGCCGCCGTTCGTGGCGGTCCTTCTCCTTTTTTGGGCTGAATACATCTCGAAGGCAGCCTGCAACGTTCCTCAATTCCCCAATGAGACCAAAAAGTGGGGCAGTTTTCTTCATTACGCAACATGGACATAGGGACACATTCAAATTGAATCTGAATGGACCGCGAGAAAGCGGGAACGCGCAGTGGGAAGGCTCTCATCAACAGTGGAACTGCCCCACTCAAGCCAAAACCAGGCTTGAATGGACCACCTGTCCGAAGACCTCACGTCCCTGACTTCGAAAAGGTGATAGGTTACTTCCGGATTGTCGACTACTCGCTCAGAATCGTCGAACGTGAAGCGCATCGCCAGAATTCGACTCACTTTTATGCTGCAGCTTTCAATGGTTGATCCTTTGCTCCCCGAATCAAGAGCCACAAGATTATCGCGGGTTCCCCCAGGGTCAACGGGATGTTCGCAATCCAGCCCACAACATCTTCGTAACTTGGCAGAAGCAATGGCGTAAGACTATCCGCCAAGTAGCCGAAACATGCAGCGATCAGCAGGACACCCAGGATGCGAGGAAGGAAACCCGACTTAAATACAAGAACCCCGAAGTGGAAAAGGTAGAGGCCAGTCATCCAGCCGACAACGAACCCGTAGCGATGCAAACCTAAGAACAGCATGGCCAGGGATTGACGTTGTGATTGGTCGAACACCGACAGGAAATCGGAGCCGCGCAAGAGCGTCAGGGCAGCGATCTCGCTTAGCGTATTCACGAACATAATGGGAACGAAGACCAGACCAAAGATCACCATCAGCGACGCATGCGTCTTGTTCACTGCGCTGAGTAGTCGGTAAAGAACCCACAGCAGAAAGACAAATTCGGCTGCGCAAATCAGCTCCGAGACGACGCCGAGGCGGAAAAGCCTCTCGGAAGCGAGAATGTTGCTGGCCGTCGCAGCCGCGTTATCAGAAACGATCAGTCTGCCGGGAACATAGATGATGCCGAAAAAGCCGGTCACCGCGTTCACTAGGTACAGCAGACCCGCGATCCTTGCTGTCGTTTTGGTTGAGTTCATACCTTGCCTCCCCTTGCTCATGACTCTCGCCTGAGTTCGGACCTTCGCTGCAACCTCCTCTACTCTGTCACGTGCGAGAAAGCCATGTGCCATTAACATAAGCGGAAGCAAACCCTGGTTCGTCTCGTATGACCGGCAAACCAGAGACTTTCACCAGCCCACAGGGTAACTTCAAGATTGCCGGCTACTCGACAACAACGGATGTGCAGATGCTCAGTGATAAGGCCCCGTCACAGCGGTTCTGTTGTAGCCTGCACCGAAACACGAAGACGAAAGGTGTGGTTTTCTTAGTTTTGGGGACCGGGATAAAACATAGGCGCATTCACCGCCAGCCCCATAACTCGCTAAAACAGAAAGGATCGCCTACATGCGCCGTACTTCCCTCGCCGTCCTCGCCCTAATTCTCATCCCAATCCACCCCGCCCACGCCCAGGCCAACACCGTCCCGCAGAAAACCGCCCAGCAGCTCGACATGCAAGGCCTCTGGCAGGGCTACGATGGCGAATGGCACCACGCCACCTATCAGCTCCTCGCCCTCGCCGAAGCCATCCCGGAGAAGGACTACGCGTGGCGTCCCGCTCCCGGCGTCCGCTCGACGAGCGAAGTTATCATGCACATCGTCATTGCCAACTTCGGCCTGCTCTCCATCACGGGCATCAAAATGCCTCGTGACCTTAAGCAAGACGCCGAAAAGACCGTAACTTCCAAGGCTGACGTCATCGCCTGGCTCAAGCGTTCCCTCGAAGCTGTTCGGCAGGCGCATCTCAAGGAGACACCGGAGCACCTCGCAACCAAGGTCCCGATCCAGTACGATTACTACCACGCTACCGTTGACGGCATGTATCTTCGCATCATCGTTCACGCTAACGAGCACATGGGCCAGCTCATCGCCTACGCCCGCATGAACAACGTCGTCCCACCTTGGTCAGCCAATTAGCCAGTGGCAACGGCCTCGAACCGTTCGGCTCGCGGTTCCGGGCGGATTACCGGCAAACCGAAAACAACTGGGCAAGGTTTCCATTAACCACTCATATGATTCAAGTTCCCATCAAGAGCCACCGCTGACGTGCCTCAAAGTGCTCATTTACACTAAAACTAACGCAAATTTTGCAAGGAGAACCAACCAGGTGTCAGAACGCACCTTCAGCATCATCAAGCCAGACGCGGTCCGCAAGGGCCATACCGGAGCCATTCTCGCCGAGATTGAGAAGGCGGGCTTCAAGATTGTCGCCATCAAGAAGGCGTCCATTTCCAAGGCGCAGGCCGAGGGATTTTATTACGTGCACAAGGAGCGGCCTTTCTTCGGCTCGCTGACCGACTTCATGTCATCAGGGCCGATTTTCCCGCTTGTGCTGGAGAAGGAAAACGCCATCGCCGATCTGCGCAAGCTGATGGGCGCGACCAATCCCGCCAACGCCGAGGAAGGCACGATCCGCAAGAAGTATGCCGGGTCGATTGAAGAGAACGCCATCCACGGATCGGATGGAGAAGACACGGCAAAGTTTGAAATCGGATATTTCTTTGCCGGTTACGAGCTGGTCTAGTTGTTCAAACCCCAGCACTCCATATCCAGGGCTAACCGGGGCTAAACCCCTTTGATTTTGCCGTCGATTCACCGGGCTGAAGCCCGGTGCTTCTACCCAACGTCATTCAGGGACCGTTTCCAAACCCAGGTCTCTCGAAGACCATTCGACTGCGCTCAGGGCGGGCTCTGGGGCACCCGGCGCCATCCACGTCCCTTCTTTATGCTTTCAGCAGCCCAAGCCGTGACAGGCTTTCTGCTGTAGCGACGAGCGCATCTTCTTTTGAACGCGGCGCCCAGCCGAGCATGCGGATTGCCTTTTCGCCGGTGCCGTTCTTCACCTTGCCGAGTTCGGGAAGGATCAGCTTTATGGCCGGGTCGCGGAGCGAAGCGAGATGTAACAGCCAGTTGGGAAGTTCGCGGGATGGCACTCGTTTCGCCGACGCACCCATCCGGTCTTTCAGGACCTTTGCCATTTCCCGAATCCACATGAAGTCGCCGGCGACGGCAAGGAAGCGCTCACCTTTGGCAGCGGGATGAGTCATGGCGAGGAGGTGCAGGCCGGCGACATCACGCACGTCGACGACACCAAAGTCGAGTTTGGGGCAGCCGGGCAATGCGCCATCCATAAGGCGCTGGATGAGGATTATGGATGCGGAGTAGTCGGACCCAAGAACCGGGCCGAAGACCCCTACGGGGTTGACGGCGGCAAGCTCCAGGCTGCCGCCTTCCCGGGCGATGAAATCCCATGCTGCGCGCTCGGCCAGAGTTTTGGATTTCGTGTAGGCGGTCAGGTCGTCTCCATTGATATTGGTCCAATCTGTCTCGTCGAACGCTGCGCTTTGTGGCTGGTGGCCATAGCCGATTGCCGCGAATGACGAAGTGAGGACAACGCGCTTCACTCCTGCGTCGCGGGCGGCCCGCAGCACCCGGAGCGCGCCTTCGCGCGCGGGGACTATCAGCTCGTTCTCGTCTTTCGGGACGCTGGGAGGCAGCGGCGAGGCGACGTGCAACACAAAGTCGCATCCGGCGACAGCTTCCGGCCAGCCTGCATCGGAGGTGAGGTCTGCGGCGACGAAGGACAAGCGGTCGTCCGGTTCTGCGCCGCCTTCCTTGAGCATGGCGCGCACGTCGGGCTCGCGCTTGAGGTAACGCACCGTTGTCCGCACGCGATAACCCGCGTTGAGCAATTGCAGGATGCAGTGTGCGCCGATGAATCCCGAACCACCGGTGACGAGTACCAGTTCGTTGCCCATCATTTCTCCGTTTTTGAAATGAGCTTTCTAAGCATTGGATTCAGGTCATGGTGTTATAGAACTTTAATTAATGACCCAATACTGGACGCGGCGGATTAAGCGCCATCTCGGGCTTGCTTTGCTGGCATTTGCAATCGTTTCGCTGACGTATACAGCGACTCCTCCGCCAGATGTGCGGCATCGCGCGAGCATGGCAACGGCCTATGCAGGATTGGCGTTTCTTTGCCTCTCGCTTTGGCTTGGACCCTGGAATGTGATCAGGCGCAGACCGAATCCCGTTAGTTTTGATTTGCGAAGAGATGCCGGGATCTGGGCAGGCATTCTGGCGATCGTGCATACGGCGGTAGGACTGACGGTGCACCTGCGAGGACGCATGTGGATGTATTTCTTCAAGCGGCTGCATCCTCCTGCACTGCAGGATTCCCTGTTTGGATTTGCGAATTATGCCGGGCTGGCAGCGGCTCTCCTGTTCTGCATGCTGCTTGCGCTTTCCAACGATGCATCCCTGCGCTGGTTGCAGAGGCAGAAGTGGAAATCGCTGCAGAGATGGATTTATGCGGCCTTCGTTTTGACGGTGGCGCACGGGATTGCCTATCAACTGATTGAGAAGCGACGCTGGTCCTGGGTTGTTGTTTTTGGGGTGCTGGTGGTGGCCTCAATCGGGCTGCAAATCTCTGGATTCGCGCGTGTTCGGAGCAAGAGGAGCGGGATCATGAACCCGAAAACTCAATAATAAGTAGAGCAAACCATGTTCTGCGTAGCTTTTGGCTTGAAAGCCTCTTTCCTTGAATTTTTCCGGGAACCAACCGTTTTCTCGTGCGTACAGTGTGAGAGGAGAGAACTATGTCTTCCGCATCCCGCCTGCTTTATTCCCTTTCCGCCATGACTGCATGCGCCATTGTCCTAACCGCAACCCAGGGACAGGCGCAGAGCACGGACCACGATTGGGAGAAAACCTATTCGATTGCCGCCAAGCCGTCGCTGACCATCGAGACAGGAGACAGCAACCTGAAAATCCACTCCTGCGGCGACTGCAAGGCCATCAACGTCAAGGTCCACACGGACCGCAAGCTGAGCGATTATCGCCTGGAAGAGAGCCAGTCGGGCGACCACGTCTCCTTTTTGTTTAAGGAAAAGCCGCACATCGGCGTCCATGTCAGCTGGCATAATCGCGGCGAGACCTATGTTGAAGTGGAAACACCCGGCACGCTTGATCTTGACGCCAAAACTTCGGACGGCAACCTGAGCGCCAGCGACCTACAGGGTGATCTTCAGATTCACACCGGCGACGGCAGCGCCGATCTCGATAACCTGCGCGGCACGATTCGGCTCAAGTCGAGCGACGGAAACATGACGCTGCAGAACGCAGCGGGGACGCTGGAGGCGCGCTCCTCAGACGGTCACATGAAAGTGGATGGAAACTTTTCAGCCGTCCAACTGCACACGAGCGATGGCGGACTTGACTTTGCTCTGGCCGACGGAGCCAGACTCACGGCCGCCTCGCGCATCGAAAGCTCTGACGGCACGGTAAACATTCGTGTTCCACACGACTTTGCCGCCGACCTTGACATCTCGGCGAGCGACGGGCACATCGACTGCTCGTTGCCTCTGACGATGGACCACTACGACAGCCGTGAAGGCTCAGGTAATCACATGCACGGTAAGGTCAATGCCGGGAGCGTTCCGCTGACGATTCACACGTCGGACGGCAATGTGACAATTTCTCAGCTGTGAGTACCCGCCTGGAGAAAATCGAGGTGGGATAGCTATTTTCAAACCTGCATCGTGTGCAGATATTGATAATCGGCGGTCAGTTCCTGCATCGGATCGCCGTCGAATTGTTCCTGCTCTACAAAATAGTGCTTAATAGAGGCTTTCTTCGCCGCTTCGAAGATCGGCTTGTAGTCGATTGTTCCTTTTCCCAGGATGGTCGAAGTGCGGTCACCGGCTGGCTTTCCAGCAACCGGCGGCTTCAGGTCCTTGATGTGCAACATGGAGAAGCGTTTCGGGTACTTCGTGAGATAAGTGACCGGGTTATGGCCTGCCGCCGAAACCCAGCCGCAATCCATTTCCAGCGTTACGTAGGTGGGGTCAGTGTCCTTCAGCAGCACATCAAATCCCATGAGTCCGCCGCCCAGATCGTGGAACTCGGTAGTGTGGTTGTGGTAGCCGAACTGGATGCCTTCGGCTTTGAATTTCTTCCCAATCTGATTGAATTGGTCGGCGTTCCAGCGCCAGTCGTCAGCCGTCATTCCGCTCTGAAAGTACTTGCCTGCTCCGCCGGGATAGCTCGCCAGCTTTGACGGATCAGCCACGGAAGGCGTTGAGCAGATCACATAGGACAGGCCCAGTTCTTTCGCGTACTTCAGAGTCCCGTCAACGTCCTTGTGCAGTTCGGGCATGGGATAGTGCGCGCTCACGCAGCGGAGCCCAGCGTTTGCCATTGCAGCCTTTACGTCGCTTGCACTGTGCCCGAAGAAACCGGCGGCCTCTACTTCCCGATATCCGATCGCAGACAGCTTTTTCAAGGTCCCTTCGTAATCGTTCGGCAGAAGATTGCGCACGCTGTAAAGCTGCAAGCCTACAGGCAGGCCGAGCGGGTCGGCGAGTAAGCGGCTGTGATTGAGGCCCCAGGCCGCCGCGGCAGTCGCGCCTGCCTTCAGAAATGTCCTTCTCGTGATTTGATTCACGTGTATCACCCCTTTTTTCCAACGTTTTCCAGCATACAAGGGTTTTTACCCTTAAGAGCGGGTCTACTTGATCCAGATAATTTTGTGATCCGTTTGTGGGCGGGAGAGGGAGGAGGGCAAATGTCGGACGCGTTAAGAAGGCAAAAAAATAGAGCCTGTATCGGAGCATGAAGATACAGGCTCTTCCTGGAAGGGGTGGTTGCTACTACCGTCCGCCCGTGATGGACACTTCGCGTTGTGCGGCGTGTCTTTCACGTACGTCCAGTACCGGTGTGGTCCGCGTGGCGATACGAATCGTGCGCAGTTCGTGCGTGCCATCGGCCGCGTCGTCGAACTTAATCGAGACTGCGGGTGAGTTCGGACCAAAATCTGCAGGGGATGCCGACCACATGACCGACTGACTCGGCTTGAGGTGGTTGGTCAGTGTAATGACGTTCTGGCTCGCATCGAGCCGTACATCATACTGGCCTGCCTGATAGGTTTTGCCATGAGATTCAAAGTTGAAGGGAACGTTGACCGTCACCTTGCTGAGTGCGAAAGCTGCGCTGGTGCTTGCCAGGGCTGCCGCAAAAACGAACATTCTTGTCATCGGTCGCATCGTGTTTCCTCCATACGCAAATCACACTACGGATTTAAGCGAAGACCTGTCGTCAAACTGCCGTCTAGTTCTTGTCAAATTTGAGAAAGAGTTCTTGACGGGTCACAGCGGCATACCTGAGAAACAGCCCTTGTTATCAGGCATTAAGGAAATGAGTGACGGCGGCAGTCACAGTTACGGGCAGAGCATAGCTCGACAGAGCAGAGTGCGCGGGTTCAGCCAGCGCGGCGGCAGTGCAAAGGTAATAACGACATTCGGCATGGCGCTATTTGCACCATATATAGTGCAAAAATGATTTAACTAAGATACCGCAGCGGATCGCATGGCGGAGAGAAAGCCCTTCATAATTTCCCCAAGGCACACTTTAGTAACGTTCATGCCCGGCGCCCCTCCCCAATTCAGGCATTAAAAGTTAACCGGGTGATCTATTATGGTCTGACTCTGCACAGTAAGGGCATTGTCATGGGATTTTACGGGTTTTGGATTTCTAACTGTTCCAGTCTTGTTGCTTCGCTCAACCTATGTGGAGTTATCTGTGGACTGATAGGAGCGTGCGCTGTCGATTTTGCCCTCGTGAAGTGGCGGACCGAACTCTACAGGCCCGAGTTGTCAAACGACGTCGGCAGTGCCCTTGAAGAATTCAAGGGAGAGCGTCGTGGACCTCACATTGAACGCCTTGTGCTTGGACTTTTACGCGCCAGACGCATTTATTTAGACACGAAATTCCTTGCATCGGCCTGGAGTTTCGCTATCACGAGTCTCATGTTCGCTGCCTTGATTTTTGCCGCAGCGATCTTCGACGTGGTTTCATCCCTTTTGATTAAGCATGAAACTCAACTCTCTCTCATGACCGGGTTCCAGTGCATCACAATGTTGCTGGCAACGGCAGCTCTTGTCACTGCCGCAGGCTTTGAGCTTTTCAACATTCAGAGAGGGATTGCTTATCCGAGAGTGCTCAATAGACATTGGTCCAAAATCAAGATGCTTGCCGGGGCACAATGGACGGACGACGTTGAAGAAGCCCTGTACAAAGCCCTTTTGCCATCCCAGGTAAACAAGAGCAAGCAATCAGGCTGCTATTCCTAGAGAGATTGCACCGAGTCCCCTGACTGGATCGAGTATCGATATCTGCCGTTAGATTGCTCCTAACGAGAATTTTCTTAGCCGCTCGGGCTTGCCGCCGGTCGAGAGGCGAGCCAGTCACAGGCCAGGTTCGGGCCTAAGGACTCATCTCATTCAAACCCGTGGACTCTGTCGAATTGCGGTTACGCAATTAACACCCGACCCAAAATTCTTCCTAACCGCAAACCCACAATCCTGTCTAATGCGCTGAATGGGGAATGACGACTACGCGCTCATCCGGAGCGTTCTGGCCGGAGAGAAGGACGCTTATGGCCTGCTTGTCGAACGCCACAGCCAGAGTGTCTTTCGTGTTGCCTTCCGCATTACCGAAAACGAGGCTGATGCGGATGAAGTCGTGCAGGAAACATTCCTTCGAGGTTATCGCAAGCTGGATGGTTTCGATGCCCGGTCCAACTTTCGCACCTGGATTTACCGAATCGCTATGAACTGCGCACTCGATGTATTGAACAAGCAGAAAGCCCAGACGGCAGCGCCGATTGCTGAGGAATATGACAGCGAACAGGCAGCCGTCCAGGTGGTGGATCACACGGCCGGGCCCGACCGGCTCTTGTTGAGTCAGGAGATCGAGGTACGAAGGCAAGCCGCCATGGAAAAGCTCACGCCAACCGAACGCATTGCCTTTGTGATGCGCCACATGGAAGACCGCTCGACAGAGGAAATTGCCAGGGCACTCGGAGTCGCGCCGAATTCCGCCAAGCAGGCTGTTTTTAGGGCAGTACAGAAATTGCGGCAATCGCTTGCGCCGCTCTGGGTGAAGTCATGAAGCACTTAACCGAAGCAGAAATGATCGAGCACTACTACTCTGAAGATTTCTACAGGGCTGAGGCCGAGAGACATCTTCAGGCTTGCAAACAGTGCGCCCAGTCATATGAAGAACTGGGCAAGCTGCTTGGGTGTTTGCGTACCCCTGATATTCCAATCCGAAACTCGGAATATGGAATTCAGGTTTGGCAGTCTATCCAAGGGGCACTGCGGCCTTACGAGCCAAAACGGAAGCGCAGCTTCTTTCACTGGCCTCAGTTTGCTTATGTGGCAGCGTGCATGTTGCTTCTCGCAGGTGCATTTTGGGGTGGAAGAATGTGGGAACATGCCCACACTAAGTCCTTGGTCGCCGACAATCCGCAGCAAACAAAAGAGCGCGTGGTGCTCTTCGTTCTCGACAATCACCTCGACCGGTCAGAGCGCCTCCTCGTTCAACTGAATCATGCCGGTGCCGAGGGAGAAAACGCTGATCTTCCACTTCAGGCAGAAGCTAAACAACTGCTTTCCGACAATCAGCTTTACCGTCAAAGCGCGGCCCGGGCCAACGATCCTCTTCTCAACGCGGCGCTCGATCATCTTGAGCGCGTCCTTCTTGAGGTTGCCAATTCGCCCAATGGGTTGAGTAGTGCGGACATCGCGCGCATTCAGCAGGAAATGAACACGCAGGGTCTGCTTTTCCAGATCCGTGTTCTGCGCACAAAAGTTTCTGAACAAAAAACAAATGCTCAAGCTGTCCGGAAAGGAGCAAATATTTAATGAAAACTGCACAATGGTTTTGGCTGGCCGCGATTTGCGGCATCCTCTCACTCCCGGCTTCATCTGCTTCGGGACTCATCTTTCAGCCTGTGGATAATGATGCGGGGCAGACGAATGCGCACGAAGATCAGCTCTATGCAGACGCTACGCGCGCTATCAATGAGAGCCGCTGGTCCGATGCTGAGTCATTGCTGAACCAGGTGATCGATCAGCATGGCCGTCGCGCCGATGGCGCCATGTATTGGAAGGCCTACGTCGAGAACAAGGAAGGGCGCTCTTCTGAGGCTTTAAAGACTTGCTCCGATCTTCGCCAGGCTTATCCGAACAGCAACTGGCTCAAAGAATGCAGCGCTCTCGAAATCGAGGTCAGGGGTAAGGGCGGGAGCCCAGTGCAACCGCAGGCGGAACAGGACGAAGATCTCAAGCTGCTCGCCTTGAACTCACTCATGCAGAGCGGCGATGTGAATGCTCTGCCCATTCTCCAGCAAATTCTGGAAGGGCAGCAGTCCGAGCGGTTGAAGGAGCGCGCGCTGTTCGTTCTGGCGCAGGACCAGTCCAAACCAGCACAGGACCTCTTTGGGCAGATCGTTCGCGGGGAAAAAGATCCCAATTTACAGCTCAAGGCTGTCCAATTGCTGGCCGTCACCAAGGGGAGCCATAGCGCCGATACCCTAGCGGACATCTACGCCAAATCGAGCAATCAATCCGTCAAGAAAGCCGTCCTGAACTCCTATCTCGTCATGGGCGCGCCTGACAAATTGGTGCAGGTGGCGCAGCATGAACCCGATCCAGAACTCGCGCGTCATGCTGTTTACGAACTCGGCGCAATGGGAGCAGTCACGCAGCTCTCGACCATGTATCAATCAACCAGCAACAAAGACGTGAAGTCCGCGATCATCAATGCCTTTGTTGCCGCGGGCGGCAAAGGCGCCAATGCGCTCAACGCCATCGCCTCGTCTGAGCAGGACCCCGACCTCCGCCGCAAAGCGATCCGCAATATGGGAGTGGCGGGCGGCTCTTCCGCAATTCCAACGCTCTTATCAATCTATTCGAAGAGCACAGATGAAGAATCGAAGAAGGCTGTTCTTGATGCGCTGTTTGTTGCCGGAGATGCGCATGATCTGGTTGCGCTTGCACGCTCAGAGAAAGACCCTTCCGCCAAACGGGATATCGTCGGCAAGCTCGCTGTGATGCACAACAAGGAAGCGGCCGACTACATGATGGAACTTCTCAACAAATAAGGAGCCAGGTTATGAAGAAGCATCTCATTGCAATCGTCATCTGTGCGTCCACGCTTGCTCTTCTGGCGCAGCAACCCAAAGTCAGCAATACGAACTTCACTGTTCAGCCAATAGGAGGAACACTCACCGCAACGGTGGACAAGTTTCGTCACTCAAGTGACCAGCTCTGGCTTGGATATGAAGTGGCGGCTCTTCCACAATCACATTTATCTACATGTTCGAACTGGTCGGATACATCACAGATGGACGATGGGTGTTGCGGTGAATATCGACTGGAAGATAGCGACCACTACAGCATGAACCATAGCAATCAGGCGCAGGCTGAGCAAAATATCTATGTTCTCTTTCGCCTGGATCACGGCCAGATCATCAAGGTCAGGCCGGTGATGGCTGGCTGCCATCTGGATGCAGGTGGTGTTCCGTTCACCTGGTTGACAGGAGTGAAGCCTGAAGACAGCGTTACTTTTCTGTCCGGACTCGCAACGCAATCGTCTGAACCGAATCACTCTCGCGTAGTCGATGGAGCGCTTCTGTCGATCAGTTACCACGAGACACCTGAAGCTACACACGCTCTCAGCCAAATCGCGTCGTCTACCGCTCCGATTCATCTCCGCGAGCAGGCGGCATTCTGGCTAGGAGTGCAACGCGGACACGAGGGCTTCCTGGCGCTGCAAGCTCTGGAGAAGAAAACTACGGACTCAGCTTTACGCGAGAAACTGCCATTTGATTTCTCCCAGAATTCAGATCCCGGAGCAGAAGACGAATTGCTGCGTATGGCCAAGTTCGACCCTGACACAAAAGTTCGTGAACAGTCGTTGTTTTGGCTGGCCCAGAAGGCAGGCAAAAAGGCGACCGCGGCGCTCACCGATGCCATCCAGAACGACCCTGAAACAGACGTCAAGAAAAAGGCAGTCTTTGCATTAAGCCAGTTGCCGAAAGACGAAGCCGTGCCAGAGTTAATTCACGTCGCAGACACTAATTCCAACCTTGCTGTTCGTAGAGAGGCGTTTTTCTGGCTCGGACAATCGCAGGACCCGCGCGCTCTGGCATACCTGGAGCAAGTGCTGAAACGATAAAGACAACTGGTCTCGATCACTCGTTCCGCAGCGCCACTATCGGGTCCACTCCTGCCGCGCGTTGCGCCGGGATGATCGTTGCCAGTAGCCCGGCCAGAGCAAGGAGCAGTGTAGCCAGTGTCAGCATAACGGGATCCCATGGCTTTACGCCGAAGAGCTGATCGGTCATCAGCTTGCCAGCCGCAACTGCTGCTGGAATGCCAATTGCCAGGCCAATGCCTATCTGGGAGAACGCCCCGCGCAGCACCATCTTTACCACTTGTCCGCGGTCTGCGCCGAGCGCCATCCGCACGCCAATCTCGCTCGTTCGCTGTTCCACCGTATAAGCCATTACGCCGTACAGGCCGACCGCTGCCAGAACCAGCCCGAGCACACCGAAGAGGGTGGTCAGCGTCGCAATCATATTTTGCTGCTGAAAGTCCGAGCTGACGACTCTGTCGTATGGGTCAACCCCGTAGAGCACGAGATTTGGATCGACACTCGCGAGGGTCTTGCGTACGCGCTCTTCCATGCCCGGCGGGTTGCCCGGCGCCCAGATCACGATGTTGTACAGGAAGTGCGACCAGATTTCGCCGCTCTGTATGGCGGGGTCGTCAAACTGCACCGTCTGCGCCTCTGGCACCCAGAACATGGGATACACAGGTTTCTTGTACTCATAGGTCATATACCGTATGTCTTTTACGACTCCGACGATTTCGTATGTGGAGGAGTACTTGATTTTGTCGGGTCCGAAATGCTGACCGATCGGATTCTGATCTTTGAAAAACTTCTTTGCAAACGCCTCGTTGATGACCGCTACCTTTCGCGTCGCATCGGTGTCCTGGTCCGTAATGGGCCTGCCAAGCACCATTTTCGCGCCTATGGTCTCGAAGAAGCCCGGCATGACTCGCGACCACCCGGCGCTGGTGTCTTCCTTTGCGCCAGGCTCGGGTCTGCCTTCAATGCGAATGGCGTCGTTCCAGCTGTCGCCTGTCATAGGCGCATAGAGTGCCGCCGCAGTCATCCGCACTCCGGGAATCTGACGCAGGCGGTCATTGATTTCCTTGAACATCGGCTCCATTTGTTCCGGTTTGTAGTTGCTCAGCATTGGATTAATCCATGCAATATACCGGCCCCGCATCTCGAATCCAAAATTCTGGTTCTCAAGGTTGCGCAGGCTCTGACCGAGCAAGGCCGCTGCGGACAAGAGCACCAGCGACATCGCGGCCTGGCCGATCACGAGCGACTTCTGTGTCCACGAGCGCCCGCCGCCTACGGAACGGTTTGCGCCACGCAGTGCTTCCACCGGTTCGGCATGCGACGTCACCCACGCCGGAGCGATCCCGAAAATGACTCCCGTCAACACCGATACGCCCAGCGTGAAGAGCAGCACCGGCCAGGATGGCGATGCGTTGATCGGCACATAGTTGTTTGGTCCGCCGATTTGAAAGGCCAAATGCAAAATCAGCCGTGTTCCGGTATACGCTATGCTGATGCCTATGGCCCCCCCGACCACGGCCAGGAGCACACATTCCACCAGCGCTTTGCGCACCAGGCGCTGACGGGAAGCACCCAGCGCTACGCGAACCGATGTTTGCGCGCGATCCTTCAATCCACGCGCAAGCATCAAGTTCGCCAGATTCCCGCAAGCCACCAGCAGCACGCAGCCTGACGCGATGAGCAGTAGCGTCAGCCCATCCTGATACCAATCCCGCAGGTCCGCGACTCCGGCGCCGCCGGGAGCCAGGTGCAGCGTCTGCTGCTGCCAGAGCTGCTTTTCGCCCGGCTCCATGTCCAAGACGTGGCTCGCCAGCCAGTCATGCAGCTCCACTCTGAGCTTTGCTTCCAGCGTCCTTGGGTTCACGCCCGGGCGGACTCTCCCGATCAGGTCCAGGAAGTTTCCGTTCGGCCGTTTCAACCTGGCCGTCGAGCCATCAATCAGCAACTCCGCCGTCAGCGGCAGCCAGAAATCGGGCATGCCGAATCCGGAAAGCTTCGCTCCGTAGAATCCCGGTGGGGCGACGCCGATGACGGTAAAGGGATGTCCGTTGATTTGATAGCTGGCACCGACCACAGACGGGTCCGACCCGTACTTCTCCCGCCAGATGTGGTAGCTCATGACCGCTACCGGCGGCGCACCTTCCTGATCGTCCTCGTCGGTCATCAGCCGTCCGATCCACGGCTGTACGCCAAAGGTCCTGAAAAAATTCCCGGATACGTATTCGCCATTGCGTGTGTCTACCTGCGCTTGCGATCCGGCTCTGCGAACACCGAGCGGCGCATTGCCGGCCTGCAACGCGGCCAGGTCTATGAACTCCGGCGTGTGCTCGCGGAAGGTCTTGTATGCTTCCCATGAGAACAGGGAGAAATTATTGTCGTCGCCCTGCGTGTAGCCACCCCAGTTGCAGCAGCGGATTTTATCTCCGATCCGCCACAGTTCTTCCGGTTTCGTCACCGGCAGAGATTTGAGCAGCACCTGCTGCACGAGCGTGAAGATAGCCGTTGTCGCTCCGATCCCGAGCGCCAGCGTGATGACAGCCGTCGCTGTAAACCCCGGTGCCTTCCGCAATTGCCGCAGCGCGTCACGTAAGTCCGCGAGCATTCTTCTTCCCCCGTAATGTTGTTTGTCGCTTTTTAATCTCTCTTGATAAAACGAGCACGTCGCCTGCCGTTTTCCAACCCTAATCCTGTCTCATAATAAAGGACTTAGGCAAGAAGGCCCAGGTCAGCCTGTCCGCAATCAAAATTAGCTGTCCAGAATCGAACACTCTCACCAGATTGGCGGATGTAGTAGAAGAGATAATTGAGCGGCGGATGGCTTAGCGGCAGATCTTCCCGAAGAGGCCACCAAATTGGGGATTACTGCGGCACTGCTCTCTCGCCAAGGGTGCATCTCCGCCAACCGCATTGAAACTCTTGCCGCAGAAGAAAACCCAGACATCTAAAGACAATTTGGAATCGTCTAATGTCCAGCCGTATAACCACCTTTGGGGGAGGTCTACGGCCAGGGAGATGGCAGGATCACTCCCGCCTGGGTTTTTGTGATTTCTGCCTCTCCTGTCTAAATTGCTGTTGCTTGCTTACACCCTCGATCGCATGCAGTGCGATTGGTACGAAGCCACCAAGCCAATCCCATTTCCGGAGATGATCTCTTCCGGATTCACACCGGTAGGACTCTGCTCAAAGCCGCCTTCGGCTGGAGGAAGAAGAAGAATCATGAAGCGCGCCGCCCTCTACATGCGGGTCTCCACCCTGGACCAGCACCCCGAAACCCAGTTCTACGACCTTCGTCAGATGGCCGCTCAACGTGGCTTCGAGATCGCCCTGGTCTGGGCTTCGGACCGCATTGCCCGGCCCGGTTCTATCTTATGCTCGATGTCTGGATGAATGTTTCTCTCGCGGGACAAGACGTCCTACGCTATTTTGTTAAGCAATTCATCTCGAGATAGCCCTGCGGGGCAATTCCAAAGGCATCCGCAACGCGATTGAAGAACGCAAACATGGCTGTGATATACACCGCCTCGGCGATCTGCGGCTCTGTCCAGCCATGCTCACGCAGTGCCTGCACATCTTCCGCCGTTGTACGATATGCTGCCTCAGTCACCTTAGTGACATATTCAAGAAGCGCTCGCTCGGCTGCGCTTAAACCTGCCTCGTCCAGCTTGCCGTTGGCAATGGCCTGCACTGTTTTCTCGTCTGCTCCCTGAACCCGCAGGAAGTATGCATGAGAGTCCAGTCAATATGGACAGCGGTTAAGCCAGGAAACCCAGCTCGCGATCGCCTCTTTCGTTCTCCGGTTCAGGTGGCCTTCGGAGAAATGAACCGTGTCGCTGAAACGCATAACGTCCCGTAGAAAGTCGGGCCGGTGGCTGAAGCACTTCAGAATTCCCGGCACTTGCTGGCGACCCGACTTGGCTCGCCACTCATCGTAGACTTGCGCTATCTCACCTCTGGCATCGGCATCTTCAATCAGCCTGATCTTCGTGTCGCTATCAGCCATGGTTCACGGTTCTCAACTTTCCAAACATACGAAGCCTTAAATTTACCGGCGCAATAAGCGAGCGCTTCACAGATGCATCCTATGCTGGGTTGGCTTGCCAAGTCATCCACCATTCGGTTGAGAAGCCACAGTTTGATCGGAGCGGGAAGTAAGCCTTCAGGTGGATAAATTTACCCCTCTTTCAGCGCAAGACTTTTCTTATTGCATTGCGTAATGTGCCGGATAAAGCTCTGCCAGCCCTCAAACACTAAGAGCGCTACACGTTGAACCCAATTCCTTTTTAGGCCAGCATGACGGAGGAAGTCTTGATTAGATCCATCCCCATTAGAACAGCCTGCGCGTTGTTTTGGGTCTTTTTGCTGTTATTTGCCACCGGATCACGCGCGCAGCAACTAGCGTCCGCAAGAATCATCGGAGTGGTTACCGATCCCTCGGGGAAGGCCATCCGAAATGTAACTGTTACGCTTACGAATCTGGCTCAGGGCACCGTTCGGAGCCTCGACACGCAGGAAGATGGATCGTTCTCCTTCACGACTCTCGAGGCCGCAAAGTATCGGCTCACAGTGTCTTCTCCGGCTGGATTCTCTCCATACCAGCAATATGTAACGGTGAATGTCGGCCAGGATCTCAGCGTTCCAGTGCGTCTCGCAATCGCTTCAAACCAAACGAAGGTTGAAGTCGTAGCCGACACGCCCCCAGCAGTGGATACGGCGACATCCGCGCTGGGTGGAGTTATCAATGCCCGACAGATTTCAACTCTTCCGCTTAATGGACGAAACTATCTGGAGCTTTCATTGCTGGTGCCCGGAAATGCCCCGGCGCCCAACTTTGATCCAACGAAGGAGAACACTGTCGTCATCTCGACCGCCGGTCAGGTCGGCCGCGGCGGCAATGTAACCATCGATGGCGCGGACAATAACGACGACGCGGTCGGCGGATCTCTGGTGAACATTCCTGAAGATGCCGTGCAGGAATTCCAGATCGCGACGAACCGCTTTTCGGCGGAACTGGGACGGTCAGGCTCGGCTGTAACCAATGTGGTCACAAAGCAGGGCACCAACGACCTTCACGGCGGGGTCGCCATGTATGAGCGCGACAAAGTCCTGCAAGGCCTACCTGCTACCTATGATCCGAGCATCGGCTCTACGCCGCCGTTCCACCGCCAGCAGTATGCAGGAGACATTGGCGGCCCCTTTAAGCAAGACAAGGCGTGGTGGTTCGTGGCAATGGAGGATCGCCAGCAGCTTGGCGCTGACTTGGTGGGCGTGCGTGACACGACCACTCAAACTATCGGCCGAACCTTCGCAACTGCGCCACTGCACGATTTTCTGGCAACAACGCGGCTCGATTGGCAGGCAAGCAGGCGTGATCGTGTCGGCTTCCGCTATTCACTCCAGTTGGAAGACGATCTGAGCCAGAGCGAGCTTGATCGCGCGCTCGGCACAGCAGCATACCGCCAGACTGCGGAGAATCATCTTCAGGGCCTGGTCGCTGATTGGGTGCACACCTTCACACCCACGCTAATCAACCGGATGAGTTTCGCCGACAATAACTTCCTCAACATTACTAACCCCATAGTGACTGGGCCCCAGATCACTTATCCCAACCTCGACGATGGCGCAACTTATCGCATTCCTCAACAGACAAGACAATTCCGCCTGCAGGGAGACGACACACTCACCTGGTCTCACCTGAACCACACCTTGAGCTTTGGCGGCGAAGTACAGTCGATCGATGCCGACTTCTATCTGCCCGTCTTCATACAGGGCAACATTCAGGCAGTCGAGGATTTTCCCGATTTTGACCGCAATGGCGACGGCAAGGTCGACGATAACGATTTGCTCTTCGCCGTTGCCCTGCAAAGTTCGACGCCTACTAAGCCGTTAAACCTGCCAGACAACGATAACTATCACGTCGCAGGATTTGCCCAGGACGACTGGAAGGCGCTGCCCAACTTAGTGTTGAATCTCGGTCTGCGCTGGGAGATGGATACGAACCTCAATAATCTGAGCTGGTATTCTCAACGCAACCCCATCGTTCAGTCCTTCTACCAGGGAAGCCGTCATCGCGAGTACAACAATTGGGGCCCACGCATCGGCTTCAACTACTCTGTCAACCCTAATCTCAGCATTCATGGTGGTTATGGCATCTACTATGACCGGATCACGCTTGAGATCATGTCGCTCGAAAAGGGCTTTGACGGGCGCGCGCTTGCGCTCAATGTGACCGCAGGAAACGCGGTGACAAATCCAGATGGCACCCCCGTATACCTGAATCCAAACGGGACGTTCAAACCCGGAGCGCCGGAGGTTCTGTCGAGCCCATTCAGCGGATTTCTCTTTGCGGGTGCAGGGTCAACAGGTATCGACATCATCGACAATAGATTGCGCAATCCCATGGTGCAGCAGTTCAACCTGGGCGTGGAAACACAGATACATCGAAGCTTGACCGTCAAGGTGGATGGTGTTCATAACTTCGGGACGCGCTTCATCATCGGCGATCCGGTCGGTTCGGTTTATAACCCCCAGACTGGCGGCCCGGATGAGATCACCAATCTTGCATCCTGGGTGGGAACGAAGTACGACGCGCTGTGGATCAGCGTGCGGCAGCTTCTCGGAAAATATGGCGAGTTCGACTCCGCATACACGCTTGCCAAGGCATTCAACTATGCCAACGACGACCAGATCCCGTTTGAATACTCTCCAATTGACCCAAACAACCTTCAACGTGAATATGGACCGCCGCCGAACGATCAGCGTCATCGGTTAGTAATGAGCGGCATTGCCAACCTGCCTTATAAGTTGCAGTTCTCTCCGGTCTGGACCATCGCATCAGGCGTTCCCATGGACATTCTTCTTCCCGATGGGAGCGAGCGCGTGCCAACCATGCAGCGCAATGCTGGAGGACGCGAATTCCAAAACGCCCGGCAGCTCAATGCTTTCATTGCAACAACCAACGCAGCTGGTGGCGTATACGAGGCAAGTACGAACAGCTATGTGATCCTCCCGCAGGTGAGTGATCACGCTCATTTCAACGATAGCTTCAACGCGCTCGATTTCCGGCTCAGCCGTGCCTTCCATTTTGGAGAGCGATGGAATCTCGATCTGATCGGCGAGGCCTTCAATATCTTCAACGTTACAAACATTCTCGGCGTCAGCAATCTCAATTATTCGGGGTTCGCGAACACCTTATCGCCTGACAACAGCAATCACGGGTATTCATCAAGCTTTGGCCAACCGGTTTCTACAGCGGAGGCGTCTTTGGATCGGGAGGTCCACGGGCCTTCCAGGTTGCTGCAAGATTCAGCTTCTGATGGCGCAAGGTTTGCTGGCGGCGAAGGGGATGGCACAACGGTCGATACCGGCGCTCTGGAGAACAGTTAAACCAGACATGATTCCTTCTCTATCACATAGAACGGCATTGAATCGCTGCTCGCGCGCTATAGGCGGAGGCAATCAGTGATCACTCGTGCCGTGCCTGTGCCCGACAATGAAAGCTCCATTTACTATGCCGGCTGGCCCGTGGCGATTGCCGCTTTTGTAGGCGTCATGACGAGCTTTGCGCCCATTGTGCCCTATACCTTCAGCCTTTTCTTGAACCCGCTACATGCTGCCTTTGGCTGGCAAAGAGAGGCCATGTCAGGAACCTTCGGATTGGCCGCGATAACCGTTGCGCTTGTTTCTCCTGGAATCGGCGGCCTGCTTGATCGTTTTGCCCCACGCCGCATCATCCTGCCTTCCATCGTCGTATTCGCCATCGCGCTGGCTTCACTGAGCAGGCTCAGTTCCAACCTCCACCGCTTCTATCTGACTTACTTTGTGTTAGGGCTTGTCGCCAACGGAACGGCGCAATTCGCCTACACGCGGACTATTCTTACCTGGTTTCGTAAACATAGGGGATTCGCGCTGGCATTGATCCTGACCGGCAGCGGTACCGGTTCCATCGTCATTCCTCCTATAACGCAATGGGTAATTGAACATCACGGATGGCGTGACGCATACCTAACACTGGGCGGCATTGCTTTGCTCGGTCTGCCACTTACGGCGCTTCTGGTGCGGAATCGGCCAGTCCAGATACAGGATTTCGATGAGAGTCTTATATCCGGCGCCACCGTAGGCAAAGCGTTAAAAAGCGCGCCCTTCTGGATTCTCGCAATCATCATTATGCTTTCGGCTTTTAGTGAAAATGGCTTGGTAACCAACATGGCGGCCATACTGACGGAGCACGGTATCACTGCTTCCGCTGCGGCATTGGCCCTTTCGGTTCGCGGTGGGTCAGGCATCATCGGCAGGCTTTGCACCGGCTTCTTAATCGATCGCTTCCCACCGCAGCGCATTCAGACATGTATCCTTCTGCTCTCCGCTGTAGGCACCCTGATTCTTGCTTTTGCAGGAAGAGCATCAGTAGCTCTTTTCGGTTCCGCGCTGCTCGGAATTGGTCTTGGCAGCGAGGCAGACGTTGCCCCGTATCTGCTCGCGCAGTACTTTGGGCGGAAGCATTTCTCTGTACTGTACGGTCTTACCTGGACCGCCTATGCAGTAGGAGGCGCAACCGGGCCGATGATGGTAGGACATCTTTATGATCGTGCTGGCTCTTATCTTCCGAGTTTTATCGTTGGTCTGGCCTGCGTAGCCTTCGCAGCGGCCATCATCAGCTTGTTCCTGCGCCGTGATCCAATTCGTCCTGCGGGATATTCCGAGGATTTGACATTAGCCAAAGTCTCATTGGAAGAATAACCACGCCGGAGATCAGATGTCGGAACACGTGGCGGGTATTTGCTGACCTTGTATTTCGCTCTGGTTATCCTTCGAGAACATAGCAAACGGAGGCATTTTTATCGGGTTCTACCCAATGCTTCGAGATGCAGAAAGAACCTCAAGAAAGATTTCTGAGAAGAGCATCGCGGTGAAACGCTCAGGGAGAAGGCAGAAATCAAATCCAGAGGCAACCAGGAGTGATCCTGCCATCTCCCGAGCCGCGCTCCTCCCCCTGAGGCATACGGCTTGCTCATCTTGGACGATTGAAGTTCGTATTAGGGATGCTTCAGGTCTTTATTGACCTCATGGGCTTCGTCCTGCCTCCGAAATTGCCGTGCCCAGCAAAGCCTGTGGATAGGGGAATCAATCTGAATGACAAATTTCTTCCTTATTGGCGTTTCCCAAAACCACACCCTAATGGAGCAGCCGGACGGATTGGTCCGGCTGTTGAATTCAGGGGAGTTAGAAGGAGCAGTTTTTGAGAGCCCTTTGCGCCATGGGTCACGGCGCGAAGTAGCCTGCAATATCGAGGATAAGGTTCGTGGGGCTGGTGGCAAAGGCATTGATGCTGCCGTTTGTCGTCGGCACGATGGCCATGTTCGAGGTAACCGCTCCGTCGTATGCATTCAGTGTGGAAACCACCGGTCGAGTGCCTCCATTGGGCCACAGGGTCAGGAAGCCAAGGGTGCCTGAAGGCATGACCGTCGCATTCAGCACGTATGCCTGTGCCGTCGACGGCGGTGCGCACGTGCTGCCTTCGACATTTACCACTAACGCTCCATTGAAGGCTCCCGCGCCGCTGCGCGTATCCAGCGTCCGGCATGGCCCGGTATAGAGCGACAGTCCTCCTGTTCCCGGAGGCGCGAAATAGCCGTTGACGTCCAAGATCACATCCGAGTCGTTGGATACGAAGACGGAAACATCACCGCTGGTTCCGGCAGGCACGATGGCCGCGTTGGCTGTCACCACTCCGGTATAGGAGTTCAGCGTCGAAACCACGGGCCGCGTCTCTCCCGTAGGCCACAGGGATAGGTAGCCCAACGTTTTGTGCGGCACAGCGGTCACGTTCACCGAGTAGGCCTGAGCCGTCGCAGGAATATTGCAGCTGCTGGACAGAACCGGGAAGGACCGGCTGCTCCCGCTGCTGATATAGGGCCCACCCAGCGGCCCAGTCGTGTTACGGGTATCGGCCACACGGCAGGGTGTGATCGGATAGAAGGCCAAGGCCGACGCTGTCCCTGCGGGCACGAAGTACCCGTTGATGTCGAGGATCACCTGCGTTGCATTCGAGACGTAAACGTTGACCCCGCCGTTGGTGCCGGCGCCAACGATAGCGGCATTGGCCTTGATGCGTCCATCCGAGTTCAGTGTGGTGACATTGGGCTGCATCTCACCGGTAGGCCACAGCGTCAGAAAACCGAGTGGCCCGCTCGGTACAACAGTGACATTCAGTGAATAGGCCATAGCCGTTGAAGGGATGCCGCAAGCGCTCTGCGCTATGTCGAATTCGCGCGTGCTTCCCGCGCTAAGCTCCGGACCGCCAAACGGCCCGGTTGCATTGCGCGTGTCCGCCACCCGGCACGGGGTCACAGGGACGAACTGAAGCCCAGCCGTTGGGGCTGCCTGTGTCGGGGGTGGAGGGGGAGGAGCCGATACGGTGACCGTGCTGGTGGTGCTGGCTGTCAGGCCGGCCTGGTTCGTAATGGTCAGGGTCACGGTATAGGTTCCTGGGTTCGTGTAGGTGTGCGTGGTGGTGGGCGTACCGCTCAC
>NZ_DASQIX010000045.1:0-39477 GCF_035631355.1 Alloacidobacterium sp. | reverse complement strand
CAGCAGAGAAATTTCCCCCCAACGCGAAAATCCATCTGGCAAACGGGCGCAGTAAAGCCCTTCGGCCCCCACCACTGCATCACGTACTTCGGGTCTGTCCACGCCTTCCAAACTAACTCGCGTGGGGCATCAAAAACTCTTGTAACGACCATCCGCTCAATTTCGCTAACCGTGTTTTCTGTCATCTCCGACCTCCTCTTTCTTCATTTGCTTTACAACTGCATCCAGTTTGTCGAAACTCTCTTCCCAGAACTGGCGGTAGCTGATCGCCCAGTCGCTGACTGTCTTAATCGCCTCTGGTCTAAGCGTGCACACACTCTCTCGTCCACGCTTCGTCTTGATCACAATCCGCGCCCGCACCAGGCAGGCAATATGTTTTGAAATCATCTGCTGCGAGAGTGCAAACGGCGCCGCCAAGCCATGCACAGAGGCAGGCCCGCGGGAGAGCCTCTCGACCATCGCCCGCCGGGTTGGATCAGACAAGGCCGCAAATGTTGTGCCCAAACAATCCACAACCATATGGTAGTGGGTTTTCTTTAAATGTCAATCGAAATTCTCCCGATCCCAGTTTTCTCTTCCCTGATCTCCGAACCCTGAAACCCGCGCGACGAGTGCAAATCGCCGGTGCACTCATTGAGCCATGATCGACACCTTGGAGGTGCGCTCAATGACTGCATTGTCCTGAAGTCATCAACCGGGACGGATGCGATCTTAATGCCCGTCGACGATTACGCGTTACTAATCACGCAACAACCGGATCGGGCCGTGACATGGCAACATTCCCCGCAGGGTCGATTCGTCCTCGACCGATGCGGCTTGCGAGAAACTCGGCGAATATTAAGCATGCCCCTATCGCAGCGAGATTGTAGACGGCGGCACCCCATGTCCCCTGATTATGCAGCCGGATAAAAATGGGAGGAATTTCTACTAGCGGTTCAAACAGCAACAGCGTCAAGGCAAGAAGCCTGGCGGCCAGAACATCTTTGATCCCAGAGCAAATTGCACTTCCGGCCAGGGTGAAGGCGATTCCGGTTAATGCTGCCCAAAAATATCCAAACCGCATCCAGTGCGGGACAATGCTCGCGAAGACGCGCAGGCCAACAAGGTGGGCTAAGCCAAAGACGACAGGGGGCAATCCCAACATCCAACGTGCTGCGATCGCTGCTCTCGCTTGCAACCGGGAATCCGGTAAGGCGGTGGACGCATAAATGATTGCTGCCGGAGAGACCAACATTAATTGTTGCGCAAGCCCGAAGGAGATGCCGATTAAGATGTCGATTCGCCAGCCAAGCGCATGGATTCCGGCATAGTAGCGGGGCAGCCAAAATGCCGCGAAAATCAAGTATGCGATGGCGGATGCCGCGGCGCCAACGCGTGCGCTGCGCCGCCACAGGATTGCAAGACCAGCCGCGACCAGCCAGACGCCCGCGATGCAGGCCAGTATATGTTGGCCGGGAACTTTCCCCAGAGATTTGATGGGCTGATGGGAGGCATCGAATTCACGCCACACGATATCCAGAATGCCGGTGAGAGCGGTGCCTACGCCATAGAACCAAACTCCAACTTTCATCTGTTGATCTCCCATGAGTCTCCCAGCGAGAAGCCAGACGATACCTGCGTTTCTCGACTTCAGAACTGATACTATGGCCGCAGTGGTACATCAAACAGAGCCATTTTCGTAAAATCTATTGGACCATTTGAGATGCCCAAAGCCGTTAGCTCGTTCGAACTCACTCTCAAAAGCCAGCCGCGCCATCAGACCCTGACCCATTGGTTGTATGGCGAACTGCGCTCTGCCATTCTTGAGGGCCGGCTCGCGCCGGGCGCCAGACTGCCGGCATCCAGAGACTTTGCCCGCCAGTATGAACTCTCCCGGGGCACGGTCGTCAGCGTTCTGGAGCGTTTACAAGCCGAGGGGTATATTACCTCCCGTGTCGGATTCGGTACATGGGTCAACCGTGTGGAAGCGCCCCGGCCGGCCCGCCAGGCAACTACGACACCGGCATACATTCGTCGCGTCATTTCGACTTATAAACGGCCGCAACCCTGGGTTGATCAGGCTTTTGTTGACGCGATCCGCCCCTTTCGGATCGGTGTACCAGCGATCAACGAATTCCCGTCCGAGGTTTGGGGACGCATCGCCGCAAACCGGTCACGTAATTTCAGGTCATGGTTAAAGAAAGAGGCTGACCGGCGCGGGTATCGGCCATTGCGGGATGCAATCGCCGAGTATTTGCGCACGTCACGCGGGGTGCGATGCACTGCGGAGCAAATCGTCATCGTTTCCGGAATACAACAGGCACTCGATCTGCTGGCGCGGCTGCTCCTGAAAAGGGGTGATCCGATATGGATGGAGGACCCCGGATATTTCGGCGCCAGAATCGCGTTCGACAATGCCGGAGCCAGAATGATTGCCGTGCCAGTGAACGAGGAAGGGCTGTCTGTTTCCGCCGGACTGAAGATCTGTCCGGATGCGAAGGGAGCCTACGTAACGCCAGCCCATCAATTCCCGCTGGGTATAATGATGTCGCTGGAACGGCGGATGGCCCTTCTTAGGTGGGCCTCGCGCGCCGGGGCTTTTGTTATCGAAGATGACTATGACAGCGAATACAGGTTTGAGGGACCGCCTGTGCCTGCCCTGCAAAGTCTCGACAATCACTCAAGCGTTATCTTCATTGGATCGTTCAGCAAGACGCTGTTCCCAGCCTTGCGCGTCGGCTATGTCGTATTGCCTGCGCCGTTAATAGATCATTTCCTGGGTTTTCGCTACCGGACAGATTTCCGGAATTCATCCTTTGACCAGGCGGTGCTCTGCGACTTCATCGTCGATGGACATCACGCGCGCCATCTGCGGCGGATGCGGAATCTGTATGCGGAGCGCCTCGCAATGCTCATGGAAGGCGCCAGGCAACATCTGGGGGGGCTGCTTGAGATCTCGATCGCCAGGGCTGGGCTCTGCACGATCGGCTACCTTAAGAACGGAATGACTTCAGCACAGGCTGAAAAGATGGCCGCAGCCCAGGGTGTTGAGGTCCTTGGCGTCGATCGATGCACTTTGAGGCGTCCTGATCCGAATGCGCTGGTCCTCGGCTTTGGCGGATTCGACGAGCTTGCGATACGGCAAGGACTCATTCGACTCGCAAAGGCATTGAGCTAGGGCCTGTTAGCACGATTAGAACGAGCAGCGTTGCGAGTGGAAAACGGGCAAGACGAGGCGAAGTCTGAAGGATTTGGCGGATCCAAATTGAGCGCCGTGCTTTGTTTGTATTTCAGTGGCAGTATAGTCGCTATGCTCCTTATTGCAGTCGTCGCGTTGCTTGCCGTTTTTCTGGGGATTGTTGCTGGTTACTGGATTCGCGGCCGGAGCGCGCAGTCCAAGCTTTCCGCCGCGGCACGAAATAGTGAAAATCTGGCAGCTCAACTGGAAGAAAGCGGGGCTTCGTTGACACAGGCGCAGAAGGAAGTCTCGGATCTGCGGGTGGCAAAGGCGAAGTTGGAAGTGCAGTTGACCGCCGAGCAGGAGGCCCTGAAACAAGCTCGCGCCAGCCTTGAAGACAGCTTCCGCAGCACGGCGTCGCGCGTTTTGAATGAGAACAGCCAGGCATTCCTCCAGCTCGCGCGCCAGGAATTGGGGAAACAGCAGCAGACTGCCGGAAATCAACTCGACCAGAAAGAAAAAGCCATTGAAAACCTGCTGAAACCGGTGCGGGATACGCTCGACAAGCTCCAGCAGGGCACACAGGATCTCGAAGTAAAACGCGAAGGAGCATACCAGTCGCTCAAGGGCTTGATTGAAGGCATGCAAAGCTCGCACGCCGACCTGCGGCGGGAGACTTCGCAGCTTGTCCTCGCCTTGCGCGCGCCTAAAGTACGCGGCAACTGGGGCGAATTGCAACTGAAGCGATGCATTGAATTCGCCGGCATGGTGGAACACGCTTCGTTCGACATGGAAGTGTTTGTACGCGGCGACGAAGGTGCCATCAAGCCGGATTGCGTGGTCCACCTGCCGAATGACCGCACCATCGTCATCGACGTGAAAACGCCTTTCGACGCTTTTCTCGACGCGATGAGCACAAACGATGAAGCGACGCGCTCTCTTAAGCTCGCCGCCCACGCAGCGCGTGTTCGCGAGCACCTGGCGGCCTTGTCAGCGAAATCTTACTGGAAGCAATTCAAGACCAGCCCTGACTTTGTAGTCTGTTTTCTTTCAAGCGAAGTGCTTTTCAGCGCGGCCCTCGAACAGGACCCAGGTCTGATTGAGTTCGGCAGCAGCTCCAACGTCATTCTCGCTACGCCTACGACTCTCATTGCATTGCTCAGGGCCGTTGCTTACGGTTGGCAGCAACTGGAAGTAACAAAAAATGCTGTGGCCATTCGCGAGGTAGGTGAAAAGCTATACGACAAGCTCTCAACCACGCAAGAGCACTTCTCGCGCATGGGCAGTGCTTTACAGAGCACTGTCAGGAACTACAACAATCTGGTTGGCAGCGTCGAGGGCCGAGGCAGCGTCTTCACTTACGCTCGTAAGCTGCATGAGCTTCACATTGGCCAAGAAGAACTACCGGAGATCGACATGCTCGAATCAGTCACGCGCGAACTGCAGGCAGAAGACTGGAAGGGTGAAGAGAAAGACGAGGAGCCCGGCGACTCTCTCTTCCCAAAACTCGGCTAGCCATTATTTTTCTTTTCGTTCTCGCCTGTAAATGAGCCGGCAGAGTGCAGGCCAGCGGGCAGATCGGGATGGCGTTCCGCATCCCGGCGCTCAGTGGTCTTTCTCAGCAGACGGCGCTGTTCTTCAGTCCCGGCCCCGGTCAGCAGGGCCTCATCAAGTTGTACGCCAGTCGGAGCGGATCTCTTGGCTGAAGCATGTTCCTCTACTCTTTGAGTAGATGGGCTTTTCTTAACGGCGTTTCTTGGCATGATCCACCTCCATGAATCAGGATCGTCAGGCCTGTTTTAATTTGGATGCGAAAGGAGTCAGAAAGCGTGGCCGCTTACGTCGGTCAGTCATTTTTTCAGGAAGTTTTCCCGGACACGTTGCCATGTTGTTTCAAGGTCTTCCGGCAGGACGCGCGTCTCACCCACCACAGTCATGAAATTAGTGTCACCCGTCCAGCGGGGAAGAATGTGCAGGTGTAAGTGCCCCTGGACCCCGGCGCCTGCTGATTTGCCAAGATTCAATCCCAGGTTGATGCCGTCGGGATGATAGGTGCTGCCGAGGACGTTTTCCAGTCGCTGTGCCATATCCATCAATTCATGCGCAATCTCAGGTGGAAGAGCGGCAAGCGAGCTCTCGTGTGCGAAGGGCAGCACCATCACATGGCCCGAGGTATAGGGATAGCGATTGAGGACAACATAAGTGTTTTTGCTGCGATGCACGATGAGCGCGGCTTTTTCCGCCTGCTCGCGGGTCATGCCGTGGGCCTCGGCATATTCCACTGCGGCAATGAGATTGCAGAAGACGCACCCCATATCACCCGGCCACGTAGACAACTCATCCGGCACGCCCTGTCGTTTTGCATTGTCGGCGGTCGTGACGTAGGTGTAACGCCACGGTGTCCACAGGTGGTCCATAGGCATTGAGTATAACGAGGGGCCTGCTAACCCTAATAGGGCGGACAGCGTCGCGCGCCAAAATCCGGTCAGACGAGGCAGAGTCCGAAGGCTGTGGCGGCCCCACCGTCGAGGACGATAACGAAGTATGGCCGGATTTTGGCCGCAACCCGGAGGGAGAGGGCGGATTTTCCCGATTGCTTCGTCCCTCGTCGCTAAAATACGCCCGGTATTCGTCGCTCCTCACTTCTCGCACTCGAAAAAATCCGCTCCTCTCGCTGCCGCCCTATTAGGGTTAGCAGGCCCCAGGATGCCGCATACTGGACTCATGCCTTCGGCGCAACTCACTGAACTGCTGGCGCGCAAATTCGGCTTCGCAGCGTTTCGCGCGAACCAGGAAGCGGTATGCCGCGCTGCAGTCGATGGCCGAGACGTGCTGCTGGTGATGCCCACCGGAGCCGGCAAGTCGCTCTGCTATCAGTTGCCTGCTATTGCCCGCGGAGGAACAGGGCTGGTCATTAGTCCGCTCATAGCATTGATGGACGACCAGGCGGCGAAGCTCACGTCATTGGGGTTGAGAGCCGCGCGTATTCACTCCGGTCTTGACCGCGAGATGTCGCGGCAGGCTTGCCGCGAATACCTAGGAGGAGCGCTCGATTTCCTCTTCATCGCGCCGGAGCGGCTGCGGGTGCTGGGCTTTCCTGAAATGCTGGCGAAGCGCAAGCCCGCTCTGATTGCCATTGACGAGGCGCACTGCATCTCGCAATGGGGACACGACTTCCGCCCCGACTATCGGTTGCTCGGAGGCTATCTGCCCGCATTGCGGCCCGCTCCTGTAGTTGCGCTTACGGCGACAGCCACGCCTGTCGTCCAGGACGACATCGTCTCGCAACTGCGGCTGCACGACCCGGCCAGGTTCATTCACGGCTTTCGCAGAAGCAATCTGGCCGTAGAAGTGGTCGAGGTCTCGAAGCCGAAGCGCTCACAGCTGGCTCTCACTTTGTTGAAGCCTCAGGAACGACGCCCCGCCATCGTCTACGCGCCCACGCGCAAGGAAGCCGAGGCGCTGGCGGTTGAGCTTTCGCAGAGCTTTTCGACCGCCGCCTATCACGCCGGCATGGAGCCGAACCACAGAGAGCGCGTCCAGCACGAATTCCTCGCCGGAAAACTTGAAGCCGTGGTCGCGACCATCGCTTTCGGCATGGGTATCGACAAGCCGGACATCCGCACTGTCATCCACACCGCGCTTCCGGGCAGTCTGGAAGGCTATTACCAGGAGATAGGCCGCGCGGGACGCGATGGCAAGCCGAGCCGGACGGTCCTGATGCACTCCTACGCCGACCGCCGCACGCACGATTTCTTCTACGAGCGCGACTATCCGCCGATCGAAGACCTCGACCTGATCTTCCGCAAACTCGGCGCAAATCCGCGCCACAAGGACGAGCTCGCCGAATTGCTGAACTCGAAGCTCGAAGACGATATATTTGCCACCGCGCTCGACAAACTGATGACCCACGGCGGAGCACGCATTGACTTTGACGGCAACGTCGTCCGCGGCGATACTGGCTGGCGCCAGCCCTATCTCTCGCAATCGAACCAGCGCATGGCGCAGCTTGACCGCGTGATGCGCTATGCCGAGTCGCGCCAATGCCGCATGGCGCAACTGGTTCGCCACTTCGGCGACGAAGACGATGGCCGTCGCGCCTGCGGTCAGTGCGACGTCTGCTTACCGGAACACGCAGTTGCCCAGCGCTTTCGGCCTCTCGACAAAACCGAGAATGCGCTCATATTCGACATAGCGCGTGCTTTGCGCTTCGGCGGATCGAAATCAACCGGCAAGCTGCATCAGGAGTTGTGCGCTGCCAACCATGTCAGCCGCGACCACTTTGAAGAACTGCTCGGAGCCATGTGCGGCGCGGGGTTCCTCGCAATCGAAGATGCCAGCTTTGAGAAAGAGGGCCGCACGATCGCCTACCGCAAGACGAGCCTGACGCGCGAAGGCGAAGAGATGAATGACGCCGATACTGCTGCCATCCTGATGCGGGCCAGCGGCGAAGAGACCGCTCCTGTGCCTGCGAAGCGCAGAAAAGTCAAAGATGCGAAGGTAGAAATACCGCTCTCCGCCGAAGCTACTACGCTCGAAGAAAAGCTGCGGGCGTGGCGGCGCGAGGAATCGGGCAGGCTGGGCCAGCCCGCCTTCTTCGTTTTCTCCGACCGCACGCTACGGGCTATCGCCGCAGAGCGCCCGCGCACGCAGGAAGACCTGCTTGCCGTGGATGGAATCGGCCCGGCGAAAGTGGCGAAGTTCGGCGCCGCGGTCTGCGCCATCTGTGCGGAATAGGTTATTTCGCGTCGGCCTCGCGGTTCACAATCGACACGCGGAATAGAGGCTTTGATTTTTCTGCCGGATCCATCTCAAAGATCTGAGATGTCCGCGCAGGATCGTAATCGCGCCAGAGCCAGATCATCTCCTCTGGAAACTCCGCCGCGCCGTGGCCCGAGTTGTGCGTCCCTTTGCCGAAGCTGAAGTGAAAATCATAGCCCTTCAGCTTGAGCGCATTGGCCATGCGGATATTCGCCAGCGGCCAGCTCCCATAGCGGTCGTTCTCCTGGTCATTAGCCCCGTCCTGCAGCCAGACGCGAATGTTGCGCTTCGGTTCGCGCAGAATCTTTTCCGGATAATCCTGGCCACCGTCGGGAATATCAGGCTGCTCCTTCCACTGGATGCTGGCGAAGCTGCCAATCCAGCTGATGACGCGGCTGAACTCATCGGGCATCTGCCACGCCGCGTTGAAGGAACAGATTCCGCCCGACGAAAGCCCGGTGATCGCATGGCTGTAAGCATCTTTACGGATGTTGTACTTCGCCGTGACGTCCGCCAGCATTTCATCGCGCAAAAAGCGCGCGTACCGGTCGCTCACAGTGTCGTAAAGCGTGCTGCGCATTGAGTCCTTGAGCGTGCGGTGCCACTTGTCCGAATACCCCTTCACGAAGTTGTAAGTTGGCGTGCTCGGCGAATCACTGATGTCTCCGGGATTGATGAAGACGCAGATCATCACCGGAATTTTCTTCTCTGCGATCAGGTTGTCGATGACATTGAGAGCGGGATTGTTGCCGTCGCGGTCCGTATACCCGCCGCCGTCCTGGAAGACCATGAGCGCGGCGGGGACTTTTGGATCATATTGCGCGGGCACATAAATCCAGTACTCGCTCTTCATGCCGTCATAGATTTTGCTGGTGTGGATGATCTTTTGCGAAAGCGTCCCCGAGGGCACGCCCGGTTGCAGGTAGGAAAGCGGGCTAAAGGCAGGCAGATCGAGCTTTCCTCCGAATGGTGCGCCATTAACGATGTAGTGAAACGAGTGCAGCGTGCCTACCGGTTCGATGTGTGCCGTCGCGTACCAAAGATCAGAATCTGAAAGATGCTTCATCTGCGCGGCAGCGTCCGCATCGACGATTAATGATGGCTGCGAAGGAGCTTCAACAGCAAAAAAGAAATCCGGCCCATGCCCGGCCCATGCCGTGCCTTCCTGCAAGTCTTTGGCTTCAAAGGTGGATTGGATGGCATCGCGGAGTAGAGGGCTGTTAGCTTTGGCGAGATCAATCAGCTGCGGAGCAGAAAGCTTGTCTGCCGCGAATGCAGAGATTACAAGACAGAACGGGAGTACAGCGCTTTTCCACATAGCGCGCATTCTAAGGCCACGCTACATGCGGCGAATCGAAACTTTTTTCTGTGACCTGTCACAAAGACCAGGGCTGCACTATATTTGGTGCAATTCTTAAAAGAACAGGCCTGCATTCCGCAAAAAATCGTTACAGGCCCATTGCAACTGCGTGAATCTAAGGCGGATGAATTGACACTCTCAGCGCACAGTTCTATGCTGTTTTCATGGGCCTATGCGCGCGGGATTCATGCGTAGGTCTATAATCGCCGCTCCTGCATGTTCCTGCCTGGCGGATGTTCCCAAACCGGAGACTGATTCATTCCAGTGTCTCCCCCTTTGCGGCCTTCCGTCTGCGCCAATCATCCCGGTGTGACGATTCCCGAATCTTCGCCGAGCAGCCCGGAATCAAAAGCTATGAGCGAAGATGGCTGCAATACGCAGAGGCGGAACTTCGGGGCCGCCGACTTGGGTCCCACTTTTGAGCTGGCTGTTATGGCAGACGTCCTAAATCCTGAACAAACCGAGAGCAATCCTCTGAACACCGAACTTGAAACCCCAACGCTGGAAACCGCGACGGAGCACGCCGAGCCGTCCATCGAAACCACCCATAACCCGGAAGCCAATTCCGCCGAATCCCCTTCTATAGAGACCGAACATCCTGCTGCTGCGCCTGAGCACCACGAAGACGAGGCCGACTTGAACAGCATGGAAGATTTTGCCGCCGTGCTCGAGTCCTTTGACCGCGAGCAAGCTGCCGAAGCGGCAGCCCAGGCGTCGTTTGACGATACCCATATCGTGTCCGGCACCGTGATCAAGCTGACCGATAAGCATGTCGTCGTCGATGTCGGTCTGAAGTCGGAAGGTCTGATTCCCCTCGAGCAGGTGGTTGACCACACTGGTCAATCCAAGCTGCACCCCGGCGATACGGTTGAAGTCGTCGTCGAGCGCGAAGAGGCCGAAGGCGGATATCTGTTGAGTTACGACAAGGCTCAGCGGCACCGCGTATGGGACACCATCGAGAAGGCGGCCAGCGAGAAGTCCATTTTGACAGGCACGGTTCTCGGGCGCGTAAAAGGCGGCTTGACAGTCGATATTGGCATTAAGGCGTTTCTGCCCGGCTCGCAGCTTGAGATTCGTCCTGTCCGCAATCTCGATGCTTATATCGGCCAGCAGATCGAAGTCCGCGTCATCAAGCTGAACAAGAAACGCGGCAACGTGGTCGTCTCCCGCAAGGAGCTTCTGGAAGAAGAGCAGACAGAAAAACGCTCAAAAACCCTGGAGCATCTTGAAGAGGGCAGCATCCTCACCGGAACGGTCAAGAACCTCACCGACTACGGCGCATTTGTTGACCTCGGCGGCATTGACGGCCTGCTGCACATCACCGACATGTCATGGGGGCGCTTGACGCACCCGCGCGATCTGGTCAATGTCGGCGACGAAATTCAAGTAAAAGTCCTCAAGTTCGACAAAGACAAGCAACGCGTCTCGCTCGGCTTCAAGCAGCTCACGCCCGATCCGTGGCTCGACGCCGTGGAGCGCTACCCGATCGGCGCCCGCGTGCGTGGCCGTGTCCTCAGCGTCACCGATTACGGCGCATTCGTTGAACTGGAGCAGGGCATCGAAGGCCTGGTCCACGTCTCTGAGATGACCTGGTCGAAGCGGATGAAGCATCCGTCGAAGCTGGTCAAGCCGGGCGATGAAGTTGAGACTGTAATCCTTGCCGTCAACCCGGGCGACCGACGCATTTCGCTGGGCATGAAGCAGTTGCTCGAAAATCCCTGGGAGCATCTGGTCGAGCGCTATCCGGCAGGAACCAACGTTGAGGGCCGGGTTCGCAATCTGACCGACTTCGGCGCGTTCATCGAGATCGAGGACGGCATCGACGGTCTGGTACACGTCTCCAACCTAAGCTGGACCAAGCGCGTCAAGCATCCTTCTGAAGTCCTGAAAAAGGGCGAAAAAGTGAAAGCTGTGGTGCTAGGAGTAGAGCCGGAAAATCGGCGCCTCTCGCTCGGCATCAAGCAGCTCCAGCCCGATGTCTGGGAGACGTTCTTCGCCCAGCATCGCGTGGGCGATGTGGTCCACGGCAAGGTCCTGCGGTCAGCGCAGTTCGGCTCGTTTGTCGAGATTTCCGAGGGCGTTGAAGGTCTGTGCCACGTTTCCGAGGCTACGGACAATCACGGCGCTCCCGTAAAGCTCGAAGCAGGCCAGGAGCACGACTTTAAGATCATCAAGATGAATCAGGATGAGAAGAAAGTCGGCCTCAGCCTCCGCGCCGTCGGCGAAGAAGCCAGCCGCGCCGATGTGGAAGCCTACAAGCAGCCAGTTTCCAGCTCAACGACAACGCTCGGCGACCTGGTGAATTGGAAGCGCGAACAGTAAGCTGTTCTCAACCCAAAACGCCACCTCCGGGTGGCGTTTTGGCCTTCTGATTGGGGAATAACCTCAGGTATTCGTTACGGCACGGATTACCTCAGGTACTACTTCCCTGACGACAATTGGAACTACGAGCCACGCTACATATGCCGCAAGCGCCAGGAACGGTGCCACTACCAGACTCATCATCAGATAGCTGAATCGAATCGTATTCATGAGGAAATTCCTCTTCTTCTAAATACGAAGCTGAAAAGGTTCCGTTCCCTATTTTCCGAAAAGAATCAGTCTGATGAGGATTCACGCAGCCCAAGGCGGCGCCCCGCCAAGAATCGCTGCGCCTGACATATGAGCAGCTCCGTGCCACGCAGGAACATTGAAGGCTTTCTCCGGATGAACCGTCGTCTCGACGCTCTCCGCGTGGTGCTGGTCGAGAGTATCAACAACCATTTGCCGCGCTTTCTCACGCTCTTCCTGGGACTTGCATTCGAAGTAGAGGGCATAATTTTGCCCACAGATCTTGCACTGAAGATCGGCTGGTTCGGCTGTTGCCAGGCAAAAAACCTGCATATATCTCCTTCGGAAAGCGATGGGAGCTTCGACTTACCGGGTCTTTTCTTTGGATGCGGCGAAGAAGGAAATTAAATGTTGATAACCGCTGCCCTCATCAACATTTGGAGAATTTTTATCCCGTGCCTTCTTTGGGGGACTGTAGATACTCCCACATGGGCGAATAAAAAATCAAGCTTTTAAGCTGGCTCACCCGGCTGTTTCGTGTTTCAGACCTCGCATCGTGCTAGACTCAGCGGTTCACTTATGAGCTACGAGAATATCCTGGTTGAAGTGCGTGATGTCGTCGCTGTCGTCACGTTGAACCGCCCTAAAGTGTTGAATGCGCTGAATGCGGCCACCCTCACGGAACTGGGCACGGCGATCGAAGAGCTGGCGGCAAATGCGGCGATACGCGCGATTCTACTGACTGGCGCAGGCGAGAAGGCCTTTGCCGCGGGCGCCGACATTCACGAACTGGCGAAAGTGTCGGCGATTGATGGGCAGGCTCTCGCCGCTCGCGGTCAGCATTTGTTTGACCGGATTGAGACCTGCGGCAAGCCGGTGATTGCCTGCATCAACGGCTTTGCGTTGGGCGGAGGGTGCGAACTGGCGCTGGCCTGCACCTTCAGGATTGCAAGCGAGACGGCCAAGTTCGGGCAGCCGGAGGTTAAGCTGGGGCTGATTCCCGGCTATGGCGGGTCACAGCGGCTATCGCGGCTGGTGGGCAAAGGCGCAGCACTCAAGATGATCCTGACAGGCGAGATGGTTCCGGCGCTGGAGGCGTTGCGGATCGGGCTGGTTGAAGAAGTGGTGACGCTCGACCAACTGCTCGCGCGCGGCGAGCAGATTGCGCGAACCATTGCGGCACAGGCTCCGCTGGCAGTGTCGAAGAGTCTCGAAGCCGTTCATGCCGGGTACGACTTGCCGCTGCGGCAGGCGCTTGATCTGGAGGCGGGATTGTTTGGATTGTGCTGCGCAACGGAAGACAAGGCGGAGGGGACGAAGGCGTTTCTGGAGAAGCGCGCGGCGCAGTGGAAAGGCCGATAAAAAAGAGCGCAGTGGTAGTGGAACCACTGCGCGTAAGGAGGCCAACATTTTCCGGATCTAGAACCCCGATTTCATTTGGCTTCGATAGTCTTAAAGCGCAAAGTAAATGGTTTTACTAATCCGTGCCGACATTAGGCACTCCCCGGATTTCGGTTGTCAAGTAAATGTTTTCGGGAATTTTCCGGCAGGAATGAATTCTATTCGCAATCAGGAAGTAGTAAACACCCGGTTTCCCGCCAGGCGAAACGGGGAATCTTCGCAGGCAGGGTAATGCGCGTACTTGATATTCTGCTCTGTGGTAATGCTTAGAGATCGTTTTACTGCCCTTGTACTTGGCTTTGTTCTGATATTTGTCGCCGTCTCGGGATGCCGGCGTTCAAAAACCGCCGCGCCGGGTACTCCTGAAGCAGCCGCGCAGGCGAAGGCCGAGGCGCAGGCTGCTGCGAAGAAATTGGATGCGGCTCGTCTCGAGCTGGAACAGATTCCCCCGCCAGCCAAGAGCCACTACATGGCCATTCATACCAAAGAGAGCTGGAGTAATCCTTTCCTGATTGTGGGTGCAAAGAACGTGACGCTGCGCGCCATGTCACCCGATCTGACCAGCAACACAGCGATTCCAAGCGCGATGTTGAAGCCGGCAAGGGCGCGGCAGCAGGAACTGGATATCCGGTTGAGCGATTTGCCGGATGCGCTGGGAGCACTTCCGCCGGAAGACTGGCCCTACGGGCGAGTAATCGCCGTTGAAGAGGACCCGTCTGAGACGCGCGCGAACCGGATCGCAGTCCGAAGAAACGTGGAGACGACCATGCAGCTACTGGGGAATCTGAGCATGGTGATTTACGAGTGGCCAGTGAGCGGACCGGGCCGATAGGGAAATCCTAAACAAGTTTGAGAGCAGGTGGGGTGCGCTGAATGCGGACGTGTGTCCTGGACGAGCGATGGACGATGGCCAGCTTTTCACGATCCAGGATTTTACGCTGCTGTCCACGTGCGTGGTTCGCCCACGGGCCGGTGTTGTCTAGCTTAAGATAGGCTGTCCAGTGGCGCAGTGCTTTGCGGCGCTGTCCAATGCGCTCATAAGCTAGAGCCAGGTTGTAGTGCGCATCCGCGTAGGTGGGAACGAGCCGGATCGCCGATCGGTAGGCTTCAATGGCTTCCGGGAGATGCTGCAGTTCATCGAGCACATTGCCGAGATCAAAAAAAGCGAGCGCGTATTCGGGATCGACGGCTGCGGCCTGGCGGTAAAGCCGCTCGGCTTCAAGAAACTGGCGCTGGTTGTAGTGGATGGTGCCGAGGTTGATACAAGCCGGCGCATGCATCGGATCAAGTAGGAGAATTTCTCCGTAGAGAGCGGTTGCTTCAGTGATTTTGTGGGCTTCTTCGCAATGGACGGCTTCAAGGAAGAGGCTGTTGGCGCGGGCTTCGCGCTGGTCTGTATTGATAGCGGTCGCGTCAAGGGCAGTAGGTCCACGGCTGCTGCCTGCGTCGAAGTCGAAAACGAACTGGCGGGCGATCGGCTCCATCGCCGCGCCGGAATGTCGAAAGATAAGGCGCGAGCCGCGGCGCGTCGTTCCTGCCTCAAGCAATGGGTTCGCCATGCCGGAGACGGAGCGCATGGCTGTGACTGACGCGCTGATTTTCGCGGCCGTAAGGCGCGTTGCGCGCAGGTCGCGCAGCTTACTTATCTGGACTAGATCCTGGAACGAATAGGACTCGGAACGGGCAATAAGGCCGCTGTGCTCCCATCCGCTCAACTGCCTGGGATGGATGCGAAGGATACGCAACACGTCCTGACGGTTATACGGGTTCACAGGGCGAACCGTTTCTCCTCGAAGTCCTCAGACACCGCCTCTTGAGGCGATTATGCGCATCGAGAGGTTTGGGCACAAGGGGATGTATGTGAAAATCCGTGGATAAACCGTACTTAATTCGGTTCCCAGTGTTGGGTCAGAGCAGATCCCAACACTCGAATTCTGAGCATTGGTGCAGAGAAAATCGGAGCAAACTACCGCCCAGTCATCTGCTCCAGTCTTTCAGGGTAGCGGGCGCCTTGCACTGTGATCTTTGAGGCAGCGATTTCGATGTCCCGGAGATCGTCGGGCGTAAGTTCGACCGCAGTTGCTCCGATGTTCTCGTCCAGGCGATGGAGCTTTGTCGTTCCTGGGATGGGCACCATCCAGGGCTTCTGGGCGAGCAGCCAGGCGAGCGCGATCTGCGCCGGTGTTGCCTTCTTGCGGGCCGCGATTGCGCCCAGCAGATCAACGAGGGCCTGATTCGCTCTGCGGGCTTCCGGAGTAAAGCGAGGGAGAGTGTTGCGAAAGTCGGAACTGTCAAGGGTAGTATTTTCGTCAATCTTTCCCGTCAGGAATCCCTTGCCCAAAGGGCTGTAAGGAACGAAGCCGATTCCGAGTTCCTCAAGAGTAAGCAGTATCTCCTCTTCAGGACGTCTAAACCACAGCGAATACTCGCTCTGGACCGCTGTTACAGGTTGGACAGCATGTGCGCGGCGAATCGTCTTCGCGCCTGCCTCAGAAAGGCCGAAATGCTTCACTTTGCCTTCCCGGATCAGGTCCTTTACCGCTCCGGCCACGTCTTCGATGGGCACGTCTGGGTCAACCCGGTGCTGATAGAAGAGATCGATGGCATCAATCTTGAGCCGCTTGAGCGAAGCATCCGCGACCTGTTTGATGCGCTCGGGGCGGCTGTTCAGGCCCTGCCAGCCTGGACTGCCATCAGGGTTAAGGTTGAAGCCGAACTTGGTGGCAATCACCACCTGATCGCGCAATGGAGAGAGCGCCTCACCGACAAGCTCTTCGTTGGTGAAGGGGCCATACACCTCTGCCGTGTCGAAGAATGTGATGCCGCGTTCAACCGAGGTCCGGAGAAGCGAAATCATCTCCTGCTTATCTTTGGGCGGACCATAGGAAAAGCTCATGCCCATGCAGCCGAGCCCGAGAGCCGAAACTTCCAGATTGCTTTTGCCGAATTTGCGTTTTTGCATTTGCTTGCACTCTCTTCACTTTCGGTATTGTTCGTCGCTGACCTGTTCCATCCAGTCGACGACCTTGCCGTTGAGTCTTTCCTGAATGGCGATATGGGTCATGGCTGTGGTTGGCGTCGCGCCGTGCCAGTGCTTCTCGTTGGGCGAGAACCAGACCACGTCACCGGGACGGATCTCCTCGACTGGTCCCCCTTCGTGCTGTGCCCAGCCGCAACCGGTCGTGACGATGAGCGTTTGTCCGAGCGGATGCGTATGCCACGCGGTGCGCGCGCCTGGCTCAAAGGTTACGCTGGCGCCTTGAACAAGCGCGGGATCAGGCGCCTGAAACAGAGGATCGAGTCGTACTGTTCCGGTGAACCAGTCTGACGGATCCTTTGCAGAAGCTTGCGAACCGGCTCGTTTGATTTCCATGGTTTGACCTCCTCACCTACTCGGATTTCAGAGAAGCCATATCGATGGAGAAGCGGTACTTCACATCGGACTTGAGCAGCCTCTCGTAGGCTTCGTTGACCTTCTGGATGGGAATGACTTCGACATCGGAAGTGATGTTGTGCTGGCTGCAGAAGTCGAGCATCTCCTGCGTTTCGGGAAGGCCACCGATGGGCGAACCTGATAGGCTGCGGCGTCCGAAGATGAGGCCGAAGACACCGACAGGCAATGGTTTCTCAGGGGCGCCTACCATGGTGATGTTGCCGTCACGGCGGAGAAGTTGAATGTAGGCGTTGATGTCGTGATCGGCAGAGACAGCGTCGAGGATGAAATCGAAGCTGCCGGCGTGCTTCGCCATCTCATTGGCGTTACGGGAAATGACAACTTCATCAGCGCCCAGGCGCAGCGCGTCTTCCTTCTTACCTGGTGAAGTGGTAAAGACGACGACGTGTGCTCCGAGGGCATGCGCGAACTTGACTCCCATGTGGCCGAGTCCGCCGAGTCCGACGACGCCGACCTTTTTGCCCTTAGTCACTCCCCAGTGGCGCATTGGTGAATACGTGGTGATTCCGGCGCAGAGCAACGGCGCGGTTCCGGCAAGATCAAGGTTGGATGGGACGCGGAGCACAAAGCGCTCTCTGACGACAATGCTGTCAGAGTAACCGCCGTAGGTCACCCCGCCCAGATGCTTGTCCGGGAAGTTGTAGGTCAACGTAATGTTCGGGCAGAACTGCTCAAGGCCCGCATTGCATTCGGGGCATGAGCGGTCGGAATCAACCAGACAGCCGACTGAGGCGAGATCCCCGGGCTTGAATTTGGTAACGGCGGAGCCGACTGCGTTAACACGGCCTACGATTTCGTGGCCGGGCACGCAGGGATAGACGGTAGGCATCACGCCGCTCCACTCATTGCGGACCTGGTGAAGGTCGGAGTGGCAGATGCCGCAGAAGAGGATTTCAATCTGCACGTCTTCCGCAGTGGGAGTGCGCCGCTGAAGCGTAAACGGAGCCAGCCCGGAGGTTGCGCTTCGGGCAGCAAACGCTTTGGAAGTAAATGTAGCGGGAGCGGTTTCTTTTCCTGGTTTTACTTCGGTCGTAGCCATGTGTCCTCCATGTTCCTTGGTCTGGTTTGAATCAATCTTTGGTGGCACTCGGTCGCTTAACCGTGCCGTTGCGCGGCATAATCCTGATTGTCGCAGAGCGTGCGCGAGCGGCAATCATCGGCTTGAGGTATGGGCTTCCATGATACTTCGCCCTGTAGGCATCGTCGATGCGGTCATTGATTTGGCCGGCGACGGGCTTGAAGACGACTTCCTTCATCATGCCAGCGGCGATGATCCGTCCGGCCTTCTGCTGTACTGCGGCCTTGTACCAACGAGAGTTCTGTCCGTGGTAGCCGCGCACATAGAGGGCGTCATCGACTGCGACCGACCAGATCCACGTAGGCGTGCCGTAAGTCACACCGTCCTCACGAAACGGCGCGATGTGCAGGTCATCGGCTTCGGCGATCCTGCGCAGTTCGTCTTTCGACCATGTAGTTTGCATTGCTTGCCTTCTATTTCCAAACCTACAGAGAAGGATTGTTTGTTGCCACAGCAACTCGCGATTGATCAAAAGCTATATATGCAGGTTTAGCCAGACTTATAGATATGGGTTCACGCCCGGCTCCATGGGCAGAACGATGGAGAAGGTAGTTCCTTTACGGCATGACTCGCTCCGTGACCGCACTTGAATGATGCCGTGATGCTTCTCAACGATCTGCTTCGTTACCCACAGTCCCAGGCCTGTTCCGATCGTGCCCTTGGTAGTGAAAAAGGGCTCGAAGATGTGCTCCAACGAAGTTGAACTGATCCCTCTCCCATTGTCGGCTATAGTGGTACGAGCGCGACGGCCTTTGCTATGGGCCCCCGTGCAGGTAGATATACGTATGCTGATTGTGCCTTCTTCGTCGATGGCGTCCAGGCTGTTCGCCAAAAGATTCGAGAATACCTGCCGCAGCTCACCGGCTACAGCCATCAACTCTACATCAGCACGCCATTCCTTATGGATGTTGACTTGTTTCTCCGTGATTTTGCCTTTCAGCAAGTCGATTGCAGAATCGAGCAGAGCATTGATCGATGTGAGCGCCGGCGCATTTGATTCGCGATAGAACCCCAGTGACTGCCGCGTGATATGGGCCACCCGTTTCAGTTCTGCATCGGCCATTTGCAGGCTTTGGCGCGCGGACTCCGGTAGACCGTCGATAGTCTGTGCGAGAAACAGCAGATTTGTCACAGCCTCCAATGGGTTGTTGATCTCATGAGCGACGGTAGCGGCCATTCGCCCCATTGAAGCGAGTTTTTCGCTGCGAAGAAGCGCATGCTGCGCCAGCTTACGGGCAGTGATATCGCTTGCGGTTCCGAACCATTCGATGATCTCACCGTTCACGTCCAGCAGCGGAATGGCGCGAGAGAAGGTCCAGCCGATAGAGCCATCCTCACGTAAAATCCTGTGCTCCAGTTCAAGTACGCTCTTTGTCGGTATGGACTCCCGGATTACGGCCAGCACAGCTGGCCGGTCATCAGGATAAACGTATTTCTCCAGCCAGGTCCGATTTGGCTCATCGGTATCGGCAATAAAATCCCGGCCGCGCAGCAGACGCATCTCGGCCCAATCCGGGCTCATGCGATACACCGCATCGGAGCTGGCCGCTACCAGAGCGCGGAAACGCTTCTCACTTTCGCGCACTTGGATTTCAGTCTCTCGGCGAAGCCGCGACAGTGCCAAAGTATTTTCGACGCGCGCAACCAGTTCGCGGGCCGAAAACGGTTTTGTTAGATAGTCATCCGCGCCTGCAGTTACTCCTTCTACGCGGGATTCCTCCCCTGCGCGAGCCGAAAGCAAGATAACCGGAACCGATGCGGTTCTTTCATTGGCGCGAAGAGCCTTCAATAAACCGAAGCCATCGAGCCGGGGCATCATGACGTCCGTCAGCACTAAATCAGGAGGATGTTGAAGCGCGGATTGCAGCGCGGCCTCACCATCAGGCACGGCCACGATTTCATAGGCGCCGGTCAGCAAACGCTGCACGTATGCGCGCATGTCGGTATTGTCTTCAGCGAGTAAGATGCGGGCTGGTTCCTTCGCCTTCACCTTTGGCAAGGTCGTTGCCGTCACCTCGTCTTCGTTTTCGCCTCCGGGAAGCCATCGCAGCGCCTCCTGAAGATAAGCGCTCGCAGCAATTGTGGTGGAAGCAGAACTGCGAACAGCACCGATGCGTTCCGATGGTAGAGGGCTTGACCCAAACGGAATTGACACTGTGAAGGTGCTTCCTCGTCCAGCTTCGCTTTCGACGCGGACTTTCCCGCCGTTCAACTTCGCCAGCTCCTGCACAAGCGCCAGGCCGATGCCCGAACCCTCATAGCTCCGTCCGCGCGCATTTTTCACCCGATAGAAGCGCTCGAAAATATGTGGAACATCCTCAGATGCAATGCCATCGCCGGTGTCGCGCACCGTTAATTCGGCCTTATCGCCCATGCGCTTGAGAGATACTTCGATGAAACCCTGCAACGTAAATTTGAAGGCATTTGAGAGCAGATTTAGAACGATCTTCTCCCACATCTCACGATCCACATAGACGGGTGCATCCAGTGGTGGACAGTTAACGGAGAGTTTCAACCCAGCGCGTTCAATAGCCGAGCGGAAGACGCTGGCCAACTCAGCAGTCAACGCGGCCAGGTCTAAGGGTTCATAAACAGCCTGCGTGCGGCCGGCTTCTATGCGTGAGAAATCAAGAAGTGTATTGACCAGCTTAAGCAGACGCAGACTGTTGCGGTGGGCAAGCTCCAGCCCTTCGCGTCGCGCTGGGGGCAACTCCTCCGGCCTGGCCAGCGCATCTTCAATCGGCCCCATCAGCAAGGTCAGCGGAGTCCGGAACTCATGACTGATGTTGGTGAAGAAGATTGTCTTCGCTCGATCAATTTCGGCCAGAGCTTCGTTTCGCTTACGCTCCTCTTCATATGCGCGCGCATTGGTAATTGCGGTTGCAATCTGCGCCGATGCCAGTTCCAGAAATCCTCGATAAGAATCATCGAACCGCAATCTGGGACTGATTCCGGCAACGAAAAAGCCCGCGAGCTGATGAGCGATATTGGATTCGATGGGGACAACGGCAGCGGAGTGCGGAGGATCAGACCATGGTCCAGGCGGAAGACTACCGAACCTGCCTTGCAAATCGTCCACTAGGAGAACCTGTTGCTGCAACCGGGCTGCGGCAAGTGGCCATGAACTGCCTGTCACAGATAAATCCAGAAGTTCGGGACATAGCGTCTTGCATTCTGCGATTCCTGCTTTTCCTGCGAGACGCGCATATCTGCCGTTTTTCTCGGTCAAATAGATCAGGGCAAAGGGAATGTCTTTAGGATGGTTCGCGAGAGTAGCGGCTGCGACGGCACAAGCTGCCTCCGCTGTTTTCGCTTCGAACGGCCGCGTGCCCAGATCGCGCAGCGCCGACACACGCCGCTGGCCAACTACCTTTTCAGTGATCTCATGCACGGTTGCCAGCACTCCTCCGATTCCGCTCGGCGCTGTGTCGTCGGGCACAGCGCTGTAGCCAATCGTGAAGTGTGTCTCCTCTTTGAATCCGAAGCGGTTCACCTCCAGAGGGATGTCCTCCATCCATGTTGCTGGACCGCCTTCAAACGGTGTTCTGGCAAGCGGCCCGAGCACATCAAAGACTTCGGACCAGCACTCGCGGAAGGGTTTGCCGAGAGCAGCGTGAGGATGCTTGTCTCCCAGTACCGGCGTATAGGCGTCGTTGTACAGTTGATGAAAATCGGGGCCCCACCATAACAGCATGGGGAAGCAATTGGCGAGCAATAGCCTAGTCATGACCTTCAGCGTCGGAGACCAGGATTCGACCGGGCCAAGAGGTGTTTTTGACCAGTCGAATAAGCGCATCAAGGTGGCCATCTCTCCACTTCCCACGAAGACATCGTGGCCAGCCGCCATCTTGCCCTTAAGAGATTTTCCGTCTGTTAGATCATCGCGCATTGAGGCAATGTCCGACGCCTTACTCACCACTCGTGCCTCCACTCCATACGCGCATCTCAGGCGGATTTGTATCGGGAAAGACCCTCATTAGCGATCAGATTGCAGCCGGTTCATAGCGCAGTTTCCTGGGCGCATCGTCATTTTCTGAAACTATCGCCCCGAATCGCATCACGCCGAACGACGACAGTCCACAGCTTCTCGTCGCGTCCATCCGGCAAAGACTTTGATGCAGATTTTCGACATGCTGCAATTGCTACAAATCGGAATTCATGCAGAATGGATGGGATCGGGCCTGAGCCCTCGATGCCGTAGCGTGCTTTCTCTGGTGTCAGTGAAAGCGGTGGTGGTATCGTCGGTTTGGCTTATATGAAAGACGAGACGCTTCGTGCAGGAAACATGCTCGGCACAAAAACCGTCTTATTCAACGAACTATCACATCGAATTAGATGCATGCTGCCGGTACCGGCCCCTCAGCCGGCGAAGCCAGAAAGCTCAGGAAAGTGATGAGAGCTATGACATCTGAATCAGTCGAATCGCAAAGAAACAGTGCGCTAAATGCGTTATTCAAGGGATATGAGGGCCTGGCATTCGCCGTTCGTCTCTGGGATGGATGGCGATGGCGTTCGGCGGTGGCGGGCGAGCCAGTATGCACGATTGTCCTTCACTCTCCTGATGCGCTAACGACGTTGACGGAGCGGGCTAGCGAAATCACGCTGGGCGAAGCCTTCCTATCAAAGAAGATTGACGTCGAGGGTGATCTTTTCAGCGCCTTCGACATTGTCAAATATGTCTTTCAACGTCCGCGCGGCCAGCTGCAGCGCGTGTACGAAACGATGGCGGGTGTTCTCTCTGGGATCAGCCAATGGCGGAAGGCAGGGAAGATTCATTCTGAGAAGCGGGACAAGGCTTCCATCTCCTACCACTATGACCAGTCAGCGGATTTCTACCGGCCGTGGCTGGGGCCGTCGCTCGCCTATTCTTCGGCGTATTTCCAGTCGGAAGCGGACGGCGTGGATGCGGCGCAGGCCAATAAGCTGGACCTGATCTGCCGCAAGCTGCGGCTGCAGTCGGGCGAACGCTTTCTTGATGTCGGCTGTGGCTGGGGCAGCCTGGTGCTTCATGCGGCTTCAAGATATGGGGTCCATGCCAACGGGATCACCTTGAGCCATGAGCAGGAGGCCGTGGCTACGGACCGCATCGAAAAGGCTCTTTTGAAGCAAAATTGCGATATAGAACTGCTCGACTACCGCAAGGCATTGGAGCGCTTTCCCCTTTTTGACAAGATTGCCAGCGTGGGCATGTTCGAGCATGTGGGTCTGAAGAACTTGCCGCTTTACTTCCAGACGATTTTCAATTTGCTGAAGCCGGGAGGCGTCTTTCTCAACAGCGGAATTACACGGGCACCGGTCTCGCATGGCAGCAAATCTTTTCTGACTACCGCGATCGTGCCTTTTCTCCGCAATGTTCTTCACCTTACGCGTCCGCACGGCTCGTCCTTTATTGACAGGCATGTTTTTCCGGATGGAGAGCTTGTCACGTTGCCGCAGGTATTGCAAGCGGCGGAAGGGGCTGGCTTTGAGGTGCGCGATGTGGAGAGCCTACGCGAGCACTATGAGATGACTCTTCGCGGCTGGGTGAAGGAATTGCAGCGGAATGCCGATCAACTGCTGGCGCACGTTTCGGAGAAGACGTATCGTATCTGGCTGCTTTACATGGCGGGCTCGGCGGCTGCGTTTCGTAGGGGGGATATCAGCTCCTATCAGGTTTTGTTGAGCCGCGCGGATGACACCGGAAACAGCCATCTTCCTCTCACACGTGAGGACTGGTACAAACCGAGGAGCCCTGACGGCAGGATGGTCGCGGCATGAGCCGGTCTGAGATTGGGTTGACAGGCGTATTCTGGTTCGTTCGCCATTACAACTTTGCTATTTAAAGGAGGTTCCGAATGAACGACTTCCTTCTTCGCATCAACGGTTCGGAGATGCGTGTTCGCGCGCCCGGCGATGAGTCACTGCTCTCCGTTCTGCGCAACCGGCTGCATCTGACAGGCACGAAGTATGGCTGCGGCGAGGGACAATGCGCCGCGTGCACTGTGCTGATTGACGGCCAACCGCAGCGGTCATGCCTGACGCAGGTCTCGTCGGTGGCGCATGCGCGAATCACGACGATTGAGGGCCTTGAAAGCAGCGGCGCGCTCAGTCCGGTGCAGCAGGCGTTTCTGGAGGAAGAAGCGTTTCAGTGCGGATACTGCACGCCGGGTATGGTTCTCGCCGCCACGGCGCTGCTGCGTGAGCACCCTCATCCGTCGGAGCCCGAAATCGTCAAAGGCATGGATGGCAATGTGTGCCGCTGCGGAACGTATCCGCGCATCGTGGCCGCTGTGAAGCGCGCCGCGGAACTCCAGTCGAAAGGAGACGCGAGCCATGCCGGTTAATGAGATTCGCGAGCGCGTGCACTGGTTCGAGCTTGACCGGCGCGACTTCCTGAAGCTGTGCGGAGGCGGGCTGCTGGTTGTTCTTGGCGGAGGGACGGGCCTGTCGCAGGAAGCTGGGCACGGCTTCCGCGAGCACGAGCTACCGAAGGAAGTAAGCGCGTGGGTGCACATTGATGAAGACGGCAGGGTGACGATCTTTACCGGCAAGGTGGAGATCGGCCAAAACATCCGCACGTCACTGGCGCAACTTGTGGCCGAAGAGCTGCGCGTTCCGTTTGACTCGATCACGGCGGTGATGGGCGACACAGACCTTACGCCGTGGGACATGGGAACCTTCGGCAGCCGCTCGACGCCGACGATGGGGCCGCAGCTTCGCACCATGGCATCAACGGCGCGGCAGATGCTGGTGGAAACCGCGGCGCAAAGATGGAAGGCTGATCCGGCAACACTGGTGGCCGCAGACGGGCGCGTGACCAATCCGAAGAGCCGCCAATCGCTGACCTACGGTGAAATCACGCATGGAGAAAAGCTGACGCAGACCGTGTCGGGTGACCCGCCGCTGACTCCGGCGATTGACTGGAAAATTGCTGGAAAGCCGCATTTCAAAGTTGATGGCCGCGATTTTGTAACTGGAAAGCATCAGTATCCATCGGACATTGTTCGTCAGGAGATGATGTTCGGCAAGATGCTGCGCCCTTCAGGGTTCAACGCAACGCTGGCGTCTCTGGACACGAGCGCGGTGGAGAAGTTACCCGGGGTGAAGGTCGTGCGCGACGGTGAATTTGTGGGCGTGGCGGCTGACGACGCGTTCATCGCGGAACAGGCGCTCGCTGCGATTCAGGCAAAGTGGGATGTGCCTGCGCAAATTTCGAACAAAGAGTTGTTTGATTATCTGCGCAATAATCCTGAGAGGGAAAACGGAAGGCCACAGCCGTCCAGTGAATCTGAATCTGTGTCGCAGGCGATGGCCTCGGCTGACGTAAAACTTGACCAGCAATACACCGTTCAGTACATCGCGCATGCGCCGCTGGAGCCGCGCGCGGCTGTAGCGGAGTGGAATGGTGACAATCTTACGGTCTGGACGGGAACGCAGCGTCCTTTTGCCGTGCGCGATGAGCTGGCGGAGACGTTCCGCATCTCGCCAACAAAAGTCCGCGTGATTATGCCTGACATGGGCAGCGCCTACGGGGGCAAGCATACAGGCGAGTGCGCCGTTGAGGCGGCCCGTCTGGCAAAGGCCGCAGGTAAGCCGGTAAAACTGGTGTGGACGCGCGAAGAGGAATTTACCTGGGCCTACTTACGTCCGGCGGGGTGGATTGAAATTCGCAGCGGCGTGAGGCGCGACGGCACCCTGGTCGCATGGGAGCACCACAACTACAACTCGGGACCTTCAGCCATTGACACGCCCTACAGTGTTGCGGCAAAGCTAACTGAGTTTCATCCGACGAAGTCGCCACTGCGGCAGGGATCATATCGCGGGCTGGCTGCCACGGCGAACCATTTCGCACGCGAATCGCATATGGACGAACTGGCCCACGCCCTCAACATGGATCCACTGGAGTTCCGAATGAAGAACCTGAACGATCCGCGATTGTGCGCTGTTTTTCAGGCAGCGGCGGAGAAGTTCGGTTGGGGAAAGACAAAGCCTGCGGCGGGACATGGCTTCGGCATCGCAGGCGGAGTCGAGAAGGGTGGATATGTAGCTACCTGCGCCGAGGTCGAAGTGAATTCAGCCAAAAAAGTGAGGTTGCGCCGCGTTGTTCAAGCGTGGGAGTCAGGCGCGATCGTGAATCCCAATGGCCTGCGCAATCAAACAATGGGCGCAGCGGTGCAGGCCATCGGTGGAGCTCTGTTCGAAGCCATCGAGTTCAGGGACGGACGTATCCTGAACCCGCATTTTGCCCAGTATCGCGTTCCCCGCTTCAGTGACATGCCTGAAGTTGAGATAGTGTTGATCGACCGCAAAGACCTGCCCTCCGCGGGAGCGGGCGAGACGGGAATTGTGGGTCTTGCGCCCGCCGTGGGCAATGCCATCTTTGCCGCGACAGGAATGCGCCTGCGCGAGATGCCAATGGCGGCAGGTGGTGAAGTGAAAAGTTGATAGTATGTGCTTCGCGCGGTCTGACTGGACAATTAGGATAGGGTCTGACCAACTGGATTTCAGAATCACGATAATACTGTGACACATTGCGTTCGTCTGCGAATTCCCGGAAAAAGCAAACCTGGGAAGCTTGAAATTGATGTTAGCAACTAACCTATGGAGCACCGGGCGGGAATTGAACCCGCGAATACTGGTTTTGCAGACCAGCGCGTTAGCCACTTCGCCACCGGTGCCCGTTGTCCGCAGCAATGATCACGGCGGACGGATATCAACACATCCTACTTCGGCTGCGCGGCGGTGCGCAGGTATGGCTTGACCGTCTTGTAGCCGGGGAAGAGCTTGTCCGCATCTTCGTTTGAGACGGCGCCGCTGATGATGATCTCATCGCCCTGTTTCCAGTTCGCGGGCGTTGAGACCTTGTGCTTCACCGTCAGCTGCAGCGAGTCAATCGCGCGAAGAATCTCATCGAAGTTGCGGCCTGTCGCCATGGGATACGCAAGCGTCAGCTTGATGCGCTTGTCCGGCCCGACCACGAAGACCGTACGCACGGGGAAGTTGTCTGCTGGAGTGCGGCCGACGGAGGTATCGCCAGCGCTCGCCGGCAGCATGTCATACAGCTTTGCGACTTTCAGCTCGGGGTCGCCGATGAGCGGATACTTCACCGGATGTCCGCCGACATCTTGAATATCGGAAGCCCATCGGGTGTGGTCGCCCACCGCGTCTACGCTCAGGCCAAGAACCTTTACGCCGCGCTTGTTGAATTCGCCCTGGAGGGCGGCAACAACGCCGAGCTCCGTGGTGCAGACGGGGGTAAAGTCCTTCGGGTGGGAGAAGAGAATGGCCCAGTTGTCGCCGATCCACTCATGAAAGTGGATGGTGCCCTGGGTTGTTTCTGCTGTGAAATCAGGCGCAACATCGTTAATGCGAAGTGACATTTTGATTTTCCTCTCGGGGCAATCCCAGTCTTTCCTTTGAAATAGAAAACCCACCTCGGCAGCTTGCTGTGGGTGGGTGTTTGAGCTTCAGTACCGGACTTCGCTCTAGGAACACGCCCGCATGGCGCAGCAGCGACAGCAGCACATACACATGCAGGTTCGAGCGAATTCGTTCATCGTGGTCTTCAGAATAGTCCGCTGGTCGCTGGCGTGTCAATCTGCTTGAGCCCGGAGATAACGGCTAGTTCCGTGCAGCTCCGACAAAGCGTTCACTCGCATGTTGCCCAAATCCAAAAAAACTTCACATAGTCATTCGAGTGGAGTACTATACCTTCCATAGTCATTCGAGTGGAGAAACGACTGTGGTTATCAAAAGACCTCCTGATGCTGGCGACATTCTTCAGGGCACGCTGGATATGCTTATCCTGCGCACATTGGTGATGGGACCTGCGCACGGACACACGATTGCTGAAGTCATAGAGCACACTTCTGAAAATGCCCTTGAAGTTGAACAGGGATCGCTCTATCCCGCGCTCCATCGTCTTGAAGACCGAGGCCTGCTTTCTTCCGAGTGGGGTGTAAGCGAGAACAACCGTAAAGCAAAGTTTTACCGGCTTACCAGCAAAGGGCGGAAAGAGCTCAGCGCAGCCACTGGTCGCTGGCGGAGGATGACTCGTGCCATCGGTCTGATTCTGGGTGAATCGAACGAATAAAGCAGGAGGAAACGCAGATGAGCATACGGCGCTTCACGGACCGCACCCGAAAAGATGAAGATCTGGCCGAGGAAATCGAGTCTCATCTCGCTCATGCGCAGGATGCCAACACCGCCCGCGGCTTGTCTCCTGAAGAAGCCCGGAGGCGCGCCTATGTGCGCTTCGGTAACCCCCGCTCCACTCGTGAGCGTGTGTGGCGCGATCGGTCGCTTCCTTGGCTGGAAGACCTGTGGCGCGATCTTCGCTTCGCTCTGCGCGGGCTCGGCAAGACCCCAGGATTTACCATCATCGCCATTCTCGTCATCGCCGTCGGCATTGGAGTGAACACGGCGGTCTTTTCAGTCATCAACGCGGTATTGCTCAAGCCGCTTACGTATCCAGATCCGCAGTCGCTGGTGGAAATGAGGAATACTGGCCCACAGGGATCGTTTGCCGGTGCGAATATCCCGAAGTTCAATATCTGGCATCAGCAGACCAGTATTTTTAACCAAGTCGCGGCCTATGACTTTGGTGGAGCAGGGCTGAATATTACTGGCGGCGACCATCCCGAACAGGTACAGGGCATTCATGTTTCTGCAGATTACTTTTCCCTGTTCGGCGCCCCGGTGGTTGCCGGACGCACCTTTACCGCCGCAGAAGACAGTCCGCACGGTGGACATATCACAGTGTTGAGCTACGGTCTCTGGAAGAGCCGCTACGGAGCTGATCCGAAGGTAGTCGGCACAACGATCCAACTGGATGGCGAGCCTTATCTCATTGTCGGTGTCATTGGCCGAGGCTTTGTGACCGACACGCCGGCGGATCTCTGGGTGCCTTTCCAGTTTGATCTGAACTCCCAGGACATGGCCCACTACTTCACCGTGGCCGCGCGTCTTAAGCCCGGAACCACGCTGGCGCAGGTCAACGCACAGTTGCGGCTCGCCGCCGATGAGTATCGGCACATCTACGGGAAAGATTCTCTGCCCCCCAATGGCGGATTCGGCGTTGTCTCGCTGCAACAAGCGACAATCGGCGATACGCGCTTTCCTCTACTCGTCCTGTTGGGAGCTGTAGGTTTCGTTCTTCTCATCGCCTGCGCCAATGTTGCAAACCTGCTGCTGGCCCGGGCCTCGTCGAGGAAGCGTGAATTTGCTACGCGCGCCGCTCTCGGAGCCGGTCGCAGTCAAATCATCCGCCAGTTGCTGACAGAAAGCCTCACCCTCTCTCTTGCGGGCGGAGTGCTCGGCCTCCTTCTTGGATTCGCAGGCGTTCGCTTTTTGCTCGGGATTAACCCCGGCAATATTCCACGCATCGGAGAAGATGGTTCCGCCGTAACCCTCGATATCCATATCTTGCTCTTTACACTTGGTATTTCTCTTCTCACGGGAATCCTCTTCGGCCTTGTCCCCGCAGTCAGCGCATCTCGTTCGAACCTCGCCGCTACACTCAACGAAAACGGTAGCCGTGCTGGAGTTGGTTTTCGCAGTGACAAGCTCCGCTCCGCGTTTGTCATCGGCGAAATGGCTCTTACTCTCGTGCTTGTCATCGGCGCAGCCCTGCTTGTCCGCACGTTCTTTAAGCTGCAGGCCGTCGATACCGGTTTCGCCACGCACAATGTAATCAGCATGGCCATGTCCATGAGCGGCGATCGCTTCCAGAAGACAGCCCCCGTCGATCAGGTCATCCGCGACGGCACAGATCGCGTGCTCGCTGTTCCCGGAGTTCTCGATGTCGGTGTAACGAATTGCCTGCCAATGAACAACAGCTTTGGCATGATCTTTGATGTCGTGGGCCGTCCCAAGGGAAATTCGCCTTTCACCGGAGGCGCAGGCTTCTATTCCATTTCTTGGCGTTACTTCAACGCACTCAAAATTCCGCTGCTGCGTGGGCGCAGTTTTACCGAGCAGGATGATGGAGCCGCGCCTGGCGTTGTCATCATCAACCAAGCGATGGCCCGCCAGTACTGGCCCAAAGGCGACCCACTCAAAGATCGAATCCAGATCGCACCCGGTGCTGGGCCTGCCTTTGCCGAAGGGCCGCGTCAGGTCGTCGGCATTGTTGGCGACACGCACGATGACGGTCCAACCCGCGATCCCTTTCCCATCATGTACATTCCGCTGGCACAAATGCCGGACCTTGAGACCGCGCTCAACTCCCGAGTAGCGCCGCTCTGGTGGATTATCCGGAGTCAGGCTGACCCGCGCACCCTTGTGCCTCCTGTAACCGCTGCTCTTCGCGGTGCCAGCGGCGGCCTGCCAGTTGCGCATATTCGCACCATGGACGAGATCGAAGCGCGTAATATCGCGCGTCAGCGATTCAACATGCTGCTTCTTACGGTGTTTGGATGCGCAGGCCTGCTCATGGCTGCCATCGGCATCTATGGAGTCATGTCCTACTCCGTACAGCAGCGTACCCAGGAACTCGGTGTTCGCATGGCGCTAGGGGCGCAGGCTTCCAATCTTCGCAATATGGTCGTCAGGCAAGGCATGGGGCTGACGCTGATAGGTGTGGTCATCGGCACTGGCGGAGCTCTTTGGCTCACGCGTTTTCTGGCAAGTTTCCTCTTCGGAGTGAAAACCTTGGATCCGATCGCTTTCGTTGCGATGCCTTTCTTGTTGAGCGCAGTCGCCCTGGTCTCGATCTGGGTTCCCGCGAAACGCGCTACCCGCGTAGATCCGATGACAGCGCTTCGCCTCGAATAAAATTGGTAATCCAAAATTGAATCCCCGCAGACTGCAAACCCATGCAGTCTGCGAAACTTGATCCATGCGCGAACTCGAATACCGCCTCTGCGACGTGTTTACTGACTCACCGTTTCAGGGCAACCAGCTTGCCGTCTTCGCAAACGCCTCGGACCTGACTCCGGCAGAAATGCAGGCGCTTGCCAAGGAGACAAATCTCTCCGAGACAACGTTCGTTATTCGCCGCCCGCGTGCCATGGAGAAGCTGCGCGGCGTGCGCGTCCGCATCTTCACCACGCAGGAGGAGTTGCCCTTCGCCGGCCATCCTACGCTGGGGACGAGCGCTTTCATCCGGCAATTTCTTCCCGAATATGCGGATCGCGAGATCATCACGCTTGAGTTGAATGTAGGCGCAATCAGTGTGCGGTTTTCGCCGTCCGCATCAGGGCCTCTGCATGGCGAGATGACCCAGCCCGATCCAGTCTTTGGGCAGATACACGATCCGGTTGCGATTGCGCAGGCCATCGGCATCACGAGAGAGGATCTTGCCGAAAATATGCTGCCGCAGACAGTTTCGACCGGTATGCCGTTCTGCATCGTTCCCTTTCGCTCGGTCGATGCGCTTTCGCGTCTGCGCATTGCAGCATCGACGGCGGAAGAATATCTGCGCAAGAGGGATGCGAAGTTTTTCTACTGCATTGCGCCTGAGCTGCAAGGCGTGTGGCGCGCGCGTATGCAGTTCTACAACGGCGAAGACCCGGCCACCGGATCAGCGGCGGGCTGCGCGATTTCCTATCTCGTGCGGCATGGTTTTGCCGCATCCGATGAGCAAGTGCACATTCGTCAGGGCATTGAGATGGGCCGTCCGAGCGAAATCGGCGCGCGCGCGAAATTCGACGGTGCCTCAGTTCGCGAAGTGCGCGTCTCAGGCCGCACTATTTTCGTGGCAAGCGGACGCTTTTTCCTTGAATGATTCACATGCTTTCAACAGGCCCGTGATCGCGCATCGCCAATAACGACGCTGCAAAATCAAAATTCAATGAATCTCCAGTAAAAAAAACACAACATCTTCGCTTCTCATTCCCTCTTTACACGCCACCTTGGGATTCGTACTCTTGGCAAGCGTTTCTGAAATAGGAACGCAACTTTCGCTGATTACTAACAACTGAATGAGAGCCAGAGTGCGCGGCGTGCGCGCTTGCGGCTGCTATTGTATGGCCTGCCATCGTCCGGAGTGTGACCCGAGAAACGCGCAGGCAAGCAGTGGCTGCCTGGTTGTTGCGTCGGCAACCATGCCCGCCTTTGGCTTCGACCGCGTCCCGCGTTGAAACGGGAGCTGCGGCCCCGCGCATGAGCGTGGAGGAAGGTGTGTTTTTCAAAAACAGCCTCCACGCGGCGCGGAAGCCCGGACTCGTTTCAATTTCGATGGATTGCGGCCCGACAATCCCCCGGCGGGCACGCGCGATTCTGAGTGTGTCTGCGCTCATAACCGCTCCGCCAATGCTCGCGGAGCAGCAAGGAAGTTTATGAGGCCAAGGAAAGTAATTCTCTGCGTAGACGACAATGAACAAGCACTCTCCGTTCGCAAATTTCTTCTGGAAACTCGCGGATACCGCGTCATCAGCGCACTCTCATCCGAGGAAGCCCTGGACATCTTTCGCACAGGCGGCATCGATCTGGTCCTGAGCGACCTGCTGATGCCGCAGATGGACGGCAATGAGCTGGTGCGTCGCATGAAGGAACTTACGCCGGAAGTGCCGATGATTCTCGTCAGCGGCACCGTCAAAGCCTTTGATCGCGCCAGTCACGCTGACGCCTTTCTCCCCAAAGGCGCATGCACGCCGCTGGAGCTGCTGGAAAGAATCCGCATCATGAGCGCGCGCAAGCGCGGCCCCAAGAAGACGCATCGGCCATACCACTCGCTTGAGCCGCAGACTGCCGTGGCGGCCATCGCCTGATCCAGAAAAACACAGGGCTGCATTTACAATCAGAGAGTGCAGCCCATCATCACCGCGGACAACCTGTCAAAGGTCTATCGCACGGGAAAAATCGAAGTCCCGGCCCTTCGCAACGCCTCCTTCGCTATCGAGCCGGGAGAATTCGTCAGCATCGTCGGCCCATCCGGAAGCGGAAAATCGACGCTCTTTTACATTCTTGGCGGCCTGACCCGTCCTACATCGGGGCGAGTCATCATCGGCGGCACGGACTTCAGCTCGCTGAACGACTCAGAGCGTACGCGCATGCGCCAGACGAAAATCGGCTTCGTCTTCCAGCGGTTTAATCTGCTGCCGACGCTCACAGCAATTCAGAACATCGAAATCGCTTACGAAATTTCCGGGCGCAAAGAGCCGCTCGACCACGGCTATTTGGAGCGGCTGACCGACTTGCTAGGCATCAGCGGACGCCTCAAGCATCGCCCCTCAGAACTTTCAGGAGGAGAGCAGCAGCGTGTGGCCATGGCGCGCGCATTGATTACACATCCCGCAATTATCCTGGCCGATGAGCCCACCGGCAATCTTGACAGCAAGAGTTCCGACGCAGTTCTTGACATGCTCATGCGCTCGAACCGCGAGTTGAAGCAGACTGTGCTGATGATCACGCACAATCCGGACGCGGCCACCATCGCGGACCGCATCCTGCACATGCACGACGGTGAAATCGTTGGCATTGAGGCAGGAAAGCGTCAACTGACTCCCCAGTGAATTCTACTTTTTGTTTGTTTCGTCTAATTCAGGCGTGAGGCCAACCTGCTTCACAATCGCCTGAAAGCGTGGATCGGCACGCATCCGGTCAAAGACCGGATCGACATTCAGATAAATCAGTGCGCTGGCGCGTTCCTCGACGGCTTTTTGCAGCCACGCAAGGCAGTTCGGCTTGTCATCGAGGGCGGCATATACGGCCCCGATTTCAGCCGACGAAATGTACCGCTCCTGTGCATCATTCACCAAGGAAGCAAGAATCTGGCGTGCTTCGCCACCGAGCCGCGAAAGCGCATAGCATCGTGCGAGATACGCCTGCGCCACCGGATCGCCATGGGACAGATCAACGCCCTTTTTAAATTCTGCGCACGCCTCTGTCAGCCGACCAGTATATAGATAATCCAGTCCGAGCACCCGGTGCGCCTGCACAAAGGCGGGGCCTATCTCGATGGCCTTGAGCGCCTGCGGAATCGAACGGTCGTATTCCCGGGCCATCATGTGGTGCCAGGCCATGTGCTCGTTGATGACGCGGTCCGTGGGAGCGAGGTAGAGCGCCTGTTCGCTCTGCGCGTGCGATTCCATGACCCTGCCCTGCGCCATAAGCTCATGTGAATACCAGTGGTGCGCGTTTGCATCGTTGGGATCGAGCGCCAGCGCCCGTTTGAATTCCGCTTCTGCGCCTGCCCAGTCCCAGTCGTAGGTGAGCTTGATGTATGCCAGAGAGGTGTGTGCGTCGGCCAGACCCTCATCGAGTACGAGCGCCTTCTTTGCCGCATCTTCGGCCTTGGGCATGGCAACCTTCGGAGCGAGAAAGCTGTTCCCATACGATCCCGCAGTAATGTAAGCGTCGGCCAGACCGGCATAGGCATCGGCATATTTTGGATCAGCGTCGATGGCTTCCTGAAATAATTCCAGGCTCTGCTGCACCGATTCGACACTGCGCATCTTCCACAGATCGCGGGCGTGGGCGTAAAGGGCCACGGCCTGCGTATTTCGCGTTCCTGCCTGACTGCCTTGCGCGAAGCCCGCACTTCCTCTATGTCTCCATCCCCACAACTCCGTAAGCAGCGTGATGACGACAATCACCACCACAGCAGCGTAGACCCATGACCTTGATTTCCTGTTTTGAACGACCGTAGAGTGCGATCCGTTTCCGGCTGACTGGCTGGGAAGCGGCGGAAGATTTTCTTGCTCAGGCAACCCAGGAGTGTCGCTAGTGTCCGCCTTGTCCGAGGTTGTCGACGATTGGCGTACGGCTGCATCGAACCGATATCCCTTCTTTGGGACGGTAGCGATGTATTGGCGTCCATCAGGCTGCTCGCCCAGGACCTTTCTGAGCAGCGAGATATTCACCGTCAGGTTGATTTCTTCGACGAAGCTGTCCGGCCAGATTTCCTGCATCAGCTCATCACGGTTCACCAGATGCCCATGACGCTGCACCAGAGCAAGCAGCAACTCAAAGGCTTTGGGCGCGAGAGGTACTGGCGTCTCTTCCCGCAAAAGCAGGTGTTCCGAAGGGACAAGGCGGAATGGCCCGAAGTTATACTGTGCGCTGTCCACCATCGGCGCGATCCACGCGCGAACAGGCCCAACAAAATCCCAAGGTTTCCCTAAGCATAGTCCAAAGTCATGAAAATAAGAGGCGGATTTCAATACCAGGCCGCTTGAGGCAGTAGTTCGGAATGACGCTCCACAGCGAACAAGGTTCAATGAGTTAGCCCCATATCAGCATGCCTCGCTTATTCCCAAGCTATCTTTCAGTCAATCCAAACGACATAAAGCTCACTCTTTTCGTACTTTTCTCACCGTCGGCAGCAACCCCCAGCAGCCCAACTTCAGAAACGAAAAGGACGAAAACCCATGCACCTCACATACAGCTCTCACATTCGCAAGACAGTAGCAGCTCTCACCTTAACGGCGACCAGTGGTCTCTGCTTCGCCCAGTACCGCAGCGACGCGGACGGCCCGTTCCTGCCCAGCCCTGTGCGCAGCGCATCCACCGTCCCCGGCAACGGAGACGTCAACCCGTACGGCGTGGCTTTCATCAAGAACAATTTCCAGACGGCAGGCGGTCCGCTGCAGCCCGGCGACGTTCTGGTTTCCAACTTCAACAACAACCAGAACCTGCAAGGAACAGGAACTACGATTGTGCGCATCCCTAAAAGCGGGCCGCCGACGCTCTTCTTCCAGGGAACAGCACCGCTCGGTCTTTCGACCGCCCTGGGTACGCTCCAGTATGGCTTCATAGTGGTCGGCAACCTGCCTACCGCTGATGGCACATCAGGAACGGCACAGGCCGGCTCGCTGCTGGTCATCAACAACCAGGGAAAGCTGGTGCAGACCATCACTAGTCCTGACATCAACGGTCCCTGGGACATGGCCCTCGTGGATCGTGGCGATCATGCCATCGCGTTCATCTCGAATGCCATCAGCGGCGCCGTCAGCCGGCTTGATTTTGCCGTGAGTCCTGCGGGACTGTCGCTTCTGTCCTCAAAAACCATCGCCTCCGGATACATGCACCGCGGCGACCCGGCGGCCCTCTTCGACGCTCCTACCGGCCTGGTCTATGACCATCACCGTGATGTGCTCTATGTGGCCTCGACCCTCGACAACGAAATATTCGCCGTGCGCGACGCTGCTGACCGCCGCCACGACGACGGCCCGGGCGAAATCATCTACCAGGACAACCAGCATCTGCATGGCGCGTTGGCCATGGCCATGGCCCCGAATGGCCATCTGCTGGTGACGAATAACGACGTCATCAATGCCGATCCCAACCAGCCGAGCGAGATCGTTGAATTCACCACCAACGGCCAGTTTGTCAAGGAAATCCCTGTCGATCCGAACTTGGGCGGTTCCTTCGGACTCAACGTAGACACATCAAACGGCTCGGCCATGCTCGCCGCCGTTGACGACAACATGGCTTCGCTCATGATCTGGACGTTGAAGCTCAACTAAGCGCCTCAAGCAGAACTGAAAACAGACTGCCCACCCATCCTTTTGCGAAAACCCGCGCGAAAGGATGGGGTTTCACTTACCTGCTAGGGTAGTGCGAACGCTACAATCGCATCGCTCTGCTTTTCCTCAGTGATCTGAGCATGACCGCTCGCAGCAATCACCACATATTGCTTCCCGTTCATGCTGTACGTCATCGGAGTTGCGTGGCCGCTGGCTGGCAGTTGTGCCTTCCAAACCTCTTTGCCGCTTTCCGCATCGAATGCGCGGATGAACGGATCCCAGGTCCCCGCAATGAACACCAGTCCGCCCGCGGTTGCGATGGAGCCTCCAAGATTAACGGCCCCCGCAGGCGCAGTTGCACTGAAGCTGCCCAGCGGCACCTGCCAGCGAATTCTTCCTTCTGCCATGTCTACCGCCGTTAGCATTCCCCACGGCGGAGGAACACAGGGAAGATGGTTTGAAGGAGAAACCAGCCAGGCGCGAAACATCCCATACGGCGCGCCTGTCTGCGAGGTGTATTGGCCGTCGTCCGCCTTACTGGCTTCGGCGAACTCCGCGCGCGGAATCACTCTCGTCTTCGCCGGATAGTTGTTGGTACTCACGAACAAAAGATTTCTTACCGGATCAAAGGTATAGCCGCTCCAGGTCATTCCGCCGACGTGTCCGGGTATAGCGAGCGATCCCTTCAGGCTTGGCGGCGTGAAGATGCCTTCATTGCGCAGGCTGCGAATCTCCGCGCGGCAGGTCTCGCGATCCTGCGGCGTGGCTCCCCAAGCGTCGTCGGCGGAAATATGCTGCGGCGCCAGTGCCGGAGGCGCAACAGGAAATGGCTGTGTCGGCGAGGTTACTTCTCCCGGCACATCGCTTTGCGGAACAGGGCGCTCGACGACCGGGAAGACCGGCTTGCCCGTATCGCGGTCAAGCACATAGAGGAAGCCTGTCTTGTTGCCCTGAATCACCACAGGAACTTTTTTACCGTCATGCGGCAACGTGGCCAACAGCGGCGGCGCGGCGCTGTCGTAGTCCCAAAGATCGTGATGAACGAGCTGAAATCCCCACGCGACCTTTCCTGTCTTTGCATGCAGAGCAACAACGGAGTTTGCCCATTTGTCGTCGCCCGGGCGCAGTCCGCCATAATAGTCAGGGCTGGCGCTTCCCGTGGGAACAAAAACCAGGTCGCGCTGCTGATCCACCGTAATAATTGACCAGGCATTCGCGGCCCCAGTAAACCAGCTTTTGACATCTTCGTGGTTTGGAGCAATCGGGTCCCAACTCCAGCGCAGAGTCCCCGTCCGCGCATCGAAAGCGCGCACTACGCCGCTGGGCATGTCGGCCCGCGCATTGTCGTCAATTGCAGAACCCACAATCACCATGTCGTCGATGACTGCGGGCGGAGACGTCATGTGATACCAGCCTGACCTGAAATCGGGAACATCGCGCAAGTTGACCTGGCCGTCCTTGCCGAAATCAGCGCATGGAGTTCCGCTCGCTGCATCCAACGCGATAAGCCGCGCATCGATGGTGGCCTCGAAGATCCGCCGATGACATGCTCTGTCCGCAGCGCGTCCCGGATCAACCCAGGTCGCAGCCCCGCGATTGATCAACCCGTCGCCCGACTCCCATTTCTGGTCGATGTGGGGATCGTAGGCCCAGCGCTGTTTCCCGGTTGCCGGATCAAGCGCAATTACGCGATTGAACCCGGTGGTCAGATATAAAGTTCCATTCACCATCAGGGGTGTTGTCTCCAGGCCGCTGCGCTTGCGCCCGTCGCTGCCGTCGGAGATGTCGCCCGTATGAAAGACCCACGCAACCTTAAGCTGCGTCACATTTGCCCGATTGATTTCGGAAAGGGGCGAATATCGCATTCCGCCCGGATCATTGCCGTAATTCGGCCAATCCGACTCAGCCGGGCCTGTTTTTGATTGCGCGGCGAGGTTGGCTACAGACAGAAACAGCAAAACGCACCAAATTTTCATGGAGTCATCATGGAGGACTAATTGCTTTGCCCGCAACTGACTTCATTTGGGTGGCATTCAGGCAGGTACCCAGTGGCTCTAGTTACATTGACCGTGCACAACATGAGCCGATATACTCAATAGAGAATCGCGGGAGTAGCTCAGTGGTAGAGCATCGCCTTGCCAAGGCGAGGGTCGCGGGTTCAAATCCCGTCTCCCGCTCCAGTCGCTGCAAGCCGGGTTTTCTCCAAAAAACCTGCCCGCCGGCTGGCTTCATCACCGCCTGTTGAAGTAAGATTTCCTGTCCAGGGCGCGGTACCCAAGCGGTAAGGGAGAGGTCTGCAAAACCTTTATGCGTCGGTTCGATTCCGACCCGCGCCTCCAATTCCTTCAATCATTTACGGCAAGCATCGAACCGGCTGGTTGCCGGTACGGTTGCCATTTGTCGCTCAAATCTCCGTAAACATGCCCAATTAGGCTGCTTCTGCCACGGAAAATCTGCTGTTTAGCTGTCTGCTCAGCATCTCTGCCGCCACGTCTGCCGATCCATCAGGAACGTGTGCGCAGTACTTGAGAAGAATATCGAGTCGTGAGTGGCCATGCATTGTTGCGCTGCCTTGAGGGGCACGCCAGCCTCCACCATCCGTGTCGCTCCCCAGTGACGGAGGAGACGCCAAATGATGTGCGGTATCGTGGCCCGAAAGGAATGTTATTGAGCAGCGACTCAGTGTCTGGTCGGTCTGCAATATGGGCAGGTGACTATAAGCTGACTTGAGGATATCTATTCCAAGATTGATGAGTGTATTGGTGATTTATCACTCGTTGACTATGGCAGAAGCGATAAATGGCGCCCGCCACAATACTGTCTCTTGAGTGGTCCATCTACCGAATACGATTCAATCTAGCAAACGGGACATACTCAATCTAGCTTGTGGGAGTAACTACCTGCTGTTCAAAGGCTATGTTGCATTGATCTTGCGGAAATAGCCAGGCTTTAGCAATCCTCGAATCATGCGCGACTGCTTCACGCGAGTTTGCAGCACCTAATGGGCGAGTACTGTTACTTGGGTTACTCGCACTTAGGGAATTTTTCTCATACTGGCGGAACAGCTTGTGACTTACAGGCTAAGATACGACTAAACCTAAAACACAAAGTGCAACAGTAGGAAGTAGATGTTTTAATTCTGATCCTGCTTTTGGAAACTGAGGGCGGTGATAGAGCTGTGCCCCTGTTTGCTCAAGAACAAGTACAGGCGTGTCTTCGAGCAACGACTGTGTCCGCAGGCAGTGCGAACATCAAGGCATGGTGAGGGACGGTGCTCACCTCCAGTCCGGGACCCCGAAGCGCATCGGGTCCGGAAGCTACCTCGAT